>CALDHR010000128.1 GCA_937898585.1 uncultured Oligoflexia bacterium | reverse complement strand
ATCCGATTTTAATTCAACAAAGTAATTTTTATAAATAAGAGGATTTACTTTTTTAAGATTATCTAAAATTTCTTGATGAATTCTTGAGTCAAATGTAGATATAACAAAATCATTTTCTTTATCTTGGAAGGAAATTATTTCCTGAGGATAATCAAGGGTCAACCTCAAGTACTGATCTTTATCTTCCATAGTCATGGCCAGACTTAATGTTCTCCATAAAGTGCTAAGTAAAAAAAGCATAATAAGGGATGGCCCTTCTAATGCTTTTAATGGCCGTAGTAAAATCAATTTGAAACATCCTATTTCAAGTAAGTAAAGAGATGATCCTTCCTAGATCAACTCTATAAACTAATTTTACTGAGATTCTTGTGAAAAAAAAGGAAAAAATTGACGAGGGAAAAAATTGACGCTGTCAAAAATTTGACATTTTTTTTATTTTCTCTATGAGCGTGGTTCTTTTAATTTTTAAAAGAAGAGAGGCCTTCTTTTTATTTCCTAAAGTCTTTCCCATGGCCTCTTTAATGATAAACTCTTCTACTTTCACAATAAGTTCATTCAAATCAATTCCATTCTCTGGAAAATCTAAATGAAACATTGATTTTATTTTTTCGATGACTTTATCTACTTCACTCTTCTCTTGTAGTTGATAAAATAATTTTATTTTCTTTAAAATATGTTCTGTTTTCAAGAAAAGTCGTTCTTCTACTAAAAAGATATTATCTATAGAACGATCTTTCATAAAATCTTTTATTCTCTTTTCTTCATAAATATAAAAAAAATTTTTATCCAACTCACATTCTTCTGAAAGATAAACAAGAGGAATATTGTATTTACGAATAAGTTCTTCTTTAAGGCGTTTAATGATATCGAGATCTTCTCCGTAATAATACACACATTGCTTTGTTATTTTTTCATCTAAAGAATCCAATAGCTTTTCTCCCTAAAGTGACCATTCATTTAAGACAAACATTTTAATGATATAGCGAACTGACTTTTCAGGACCACCTGCATAAAAGTAAAAGGCCAAAAAGAGAAAGGAGAAAAAAATAACTCCAAGACAAAAAATATAAACAGGCCTTTTCTTTTTAAGAAAATAACGCAACCCAAATTCTCCACTAATAAAAATAAGAGGAATGGCCCAAAAAGGAGTGTAACGAAGAAGAAAAAAGAAAAGTTCTAACATCTTTCTATTATGTTAGAACTTTCCTTTTTTTATTAGAAAAAAATGATCATTATGACAAAAAGCTCTTCATTTTATCCAATTGAGAGAGTTTTTCCCAAGTAAATCCCTCAGGATGTCGTCGTCCAAAGTGACCATAGGCCGCAGTGGGTGAATAAATAGGTCTCAATAAATCAAGTCTCTCCACGATTGAGCGAGGGCGCATGTCAAAAATTTCTCTGACGGCCGTATAGATTCTATCAAGAGGAACCATTTCTGTTCCATAAGTATTGATACAAAGAGAGACAGGTGCAGAAACTCCAATGGCATAGGCCACTTGAACAAGGGCCTTTTTGGCCATTTGAGACGCGACAATGTGCTTTGCAATATCACGTGCTCCATAGGCCGCTGAGCGATCGACTTTACTGGGGTCTTTTCCTGAGAAAGCACCACCACCATGAGCTCCGTGACCTCCGTAAGTATCAACAATAATTTTTCGCCCTGTTAAACCGCAATCCCCCATAGGACCACCAATGACAAATCGGCCAGTTGGGTTAATGAAATATTTTGTCTTCTCATCAATTAAGTGACTAGGAACTGTCTTTTTAATGACTTCTTCTTGAATGGCCTCGCGAACTTGCTCTGTCGTCACATTCTCTTCATGTTGAGATGAAATCACAATGGCATCAATGCGTTTGATTTCCCCTTTTTCATACTGAACAGAGACTTGTGTTTTTCCATCGGGACGCAAAAAAGGAAGAATTTTATTTTTGCGCGTAAAAGAAAGGCGTTCTGCTAAGCGATGAGATAAATCAATACTTAGAGGCATAAGACTTTCCGTCTCATTTGTAGCAAGACCAAACATAAGGCCTTGATCCCCCGCTCCCTGCTCTTTTGATTCTGCTTCATCAACACCCATGGCAATATCAGGAGACTGTTCATCAAGGGCCACCATTACAGCGCAAGTACTCGCATCAAAACCTTTATCTGAATGATCATAGCCAATTTCTTTAATCTTATTGCGAACAATGCGCTGAAAATCAACGGCCTTATGCTTGGAGGTAATCTCTCCTGCTAAAACCACAAGTCCTGTATTAATAAGAGTCTCACAGGCCACACGAGATTTTGGATCAACGCGCAAATATTCGTCAAGAATAGCATCGCTAATTTGATCAGCAATCTTATCGGGATGCCCTTCTGTTACTGACTCTGATGTAAAAATATAATCTTGCTCCACAAATCCTCCCTCATAAAAAATAACAAATCATTAATAATCTTCTATTTATACTTCTCTCTTTTCTAAACTTCAATCTTAGATATTTCTTCGGCGAAAATATTTAAACAAATGAATATTGCGATAATCATAGTAATGACCATCATCACAGCGAACGGCCTTCTCTTTTTTAAAATGAAAAACGTGGCATTCTTCTTTCTTTCCCTCCAAGAAAGAATAGAGATAATCATATTTCCCTTTTTGATGAAGTTTTTTTAACTTCTGCACTTTTGCTTTGTTTTTAATAAGTTCACCCCGGCCCTCTTCTATTTTGACGTAGTCACTCCAAATAGGCGTCATATCAATTCGAGCAAACATGGACTCTCGTGAAAAATAACGCAAGGCCGTAAAATGAGGAAATTTTGTTTTCTTAACAGCTAAGGCCAGCTTCAGATTTTCTGTTCTCAGTTTTCGGTCTGGATAGCTATTAGGCAGGCAATACATGTTCTTTGCTGCCTTAAAATAATAATAGGTAAAAGAAAACTCTCCTTTTTTCAAAAGAACCACTAACCACTTATTTATTTTTTCCTTCATGGTTGCTTCTTTAAATAAAGGATCATCGGTAGAAAATTGAGAAAACTCTGGGTCTTTATGACGATTTATCACCACTCTCACCACATCTCGTCGTTCTAAATCAACGTCTTTAAGGGCCCCAACTTCATTATATAAAATGAGATCGATGGCAAAAAGAAACTGCATTTCATCATCTCTTCCTTGCCAAAATTTCATCAAATCTCTTACTTTTTCGTGATGAAAATTAATTAACTGAAATCTCGCTTCATTTTTTTTCGCAAGATAATCTTTTTGATTGACTTCACCTCTGATAAGCTTTTCGTAGAATTCTATATCTGCATCTGTCTTTTCTATCCATTTTTTCCAGTCGCGCCAATAACTTCCTTCTGTTTGAAAACGATTACTTCTTATAAAACGAATGAGATCGTTGAGGTCATGACGAAAGTCTTCCTCTAAAATACCTTCTGCATGGCGAACATTGACATCCATAGCGCTGAGAAGACCGCGATAACTTTTATCATTAAATCCAGATTCTCGCAGGAGGCCATCTTCGAGAACTTTTCTTTTAAAGAAAATACTGTTGCGGCGATGCTGCTTGTTTTCAACGCCGAGAAGTTCCTCGTAGAGTTTTCGATTATGAGCATGATTAATGGGAAAACTCACCATGGTAAAATAGGGGATTTTTTCAATAAGACTTTTCCAACTTGCTCTCATTTTTTGAAAAAGATGATTTGAGTCTGTCACCAGCTTTTGCTTTTTTTCTGCGCTTTTGGTGAAATGATGTCTATTTTTAATTTCTACCAACTCATCTAAGATTTCTTTAACTTGTTTAAGATCAGAGAGGTAGTTTCTTTTGTATTTTCGAGCAACGCCTTTATGATAAATTTGCTTTAAAAATTCTAATTTTTTATGAAGAAGAGGTAAGTTTTCTTTAATGGCAGGAAGATCAATTTTCTCATCGCTAATTAAAGGAAGATAGCGACCAAAACTATCATTATTTTTAGCAAGATCATCAAACTTTTGCTCTACTCCAGGAGAGCAAAGTTTTTTTTGATAATCTGTTAGAAGAGAGAAGTAATCTTCCAGGGGACTGGCCCAGATATTCTGGGAGTTAATTAAGATCAAGCAGAAAAAGACAAAATTATGCACGCCCACTAACTTCCTCCCAAAAGGCCCTCATGTCTCCGTTGCTGAGAACAACAATAACTTCTTTGTCATGGTTATTTGTTTGTTCTTTTAGTGCGACAAAGGCCTCTTGGGGATTTTTAACGATTTCACTGTTTATTGATTTTTTTTGTAAATAGGCATTAAGACCTATAATATCGAGATCTTTTCCTTGAAGGGCCGTTGTTTTTCTGGCCGGGTCTATGACGATGACGCGAGAAGGGGCGGAGTCAGCAATAGCATTTTCAAATTCATGTTGAAAAATATTACTGCGAGCAGTGGCCGAAAGAGGGGCGAAAACAACCAAAAGCTTATGGTGAGGATAACGCTGTTTAAGGGAGGCGAGAGTTAACGCAACAGCGCGAGGATGATGAGCAAAATCATCGATATAAAGGCGATTTTCTTCTCTTTTTCTTACTTCCTGGCGCCTTTTTACCATTTTCATCTCTAAAACTGCACGCTGCAATTTATTAAGAGGTAGCTGTTCTGCCAAAGCATAGAGAAGAGCAGAGGTGAGATTGAGGATATTGTGATCACCTGTAAGATTGGTAGAAAACTGGCACTTTGCTTTAGTCAGGGGATGAAAAAGTGAAAAACTTGTTCCCGTCTCCTCTTTTTTTTCTATAAAGGGCCCATAGCTCGTCGCGCTCTGTAGTCCATATTCAATAGGGATAACAGAAGAGCGAGCACGATGCATGACTTTTTTTACACTACTGTAATCACTGTTGAAAATAATTTTCCCTGTGACGGTGGGGATGAGCTCTTCGAACTCGGCCTCCATTTTTTCAAGGTTTGGAAAAATATCGGCGTGATCAAATTCAAGAGAGGTGAGGATTACATTTTTAAGATGATAGAAGTGAAATTTTGATTTTTTATGAAAGTAGGCCGTATCGTATTCATCAGACTCGATAAAAAAATGATCATCTTTACCGATTTTTGCTCCTTCATCATCTTCAATCACGCCACCGATGAGGCGCCCAGAGTCAATCTTGCAGGCCGAAAAAAGCTGTGTGAGAAAGTAAGTAGTGGTGGTTTTTCCATGGGTTCCTGCCACACCAAGAACTGCTCGCTCTTTGAGAATAAGCTCGCCTAAGGCCATGGGAAAAGAGGTGTAGGAAACATTGAGGTTTTCTAAACGCACCGCATCCTCACCGCCCTTTGCCACCGCATTTCCTACCACCAGTAAATCGTAGCTCTCCAACTCTTTATCAGAGATATCTTTGAGGTAAAGGGTCTTCAGGCCTACTTCTTCTAGTTCATGCGAGAGAGGTGGATAAAAGAGATGGTCTCCTCCTGCTACTTCATATTTTTCACGTAAAATAATACTGGCGGGAAGCATTCCTGCGCCGCAAATACGGTAGAAAAAAATTTTTTTTATTTTATCCTTATTCTCTTGCAAATAAGTTGAGTCAACTAATGGCATATCAAACCTTTTTGTTTCTTATCTCTCTATTATGGTAAAGGCCTTTCACTTTATCAAATGAGTTCTTTGAAGAAGTTGTTCTTTTGTTTTTTCCTTCCTAGAATGACTACTGGAGGGTTTTTTATGAAAAAATACTGTATTATCTCACTTCTTTTATTTTTCTTTTCTGTAGTAAAGGGGAACGTCTTATCTGAGTCTAATTTTGTCACTCTTATGACTCAAGAAGAAATTTCACATATCGCCACTCATCTTGTGCCTCATTATCTTGGGGAAATAAAGAAGGTTCCTCTTAGCGAATTTACCACGAAAGAGGGATCAACGACGATAACGGTGAAGGAGGCCGATGTCTCATTAAAGATGAGCCATTATGTTATTGATTTAGATGAAGATAATAAGTTTCAACTCTCTTTTGACGTAAGCGATCTTCTCCTCAATTTAGAAAAGATTCATATCGTTCGTAAGGGATGGCTCACTGATACTGTTGCTGACTGCTACAAAACAGAAATTAAGGCGGGTGAGAGATCTACTATTCCTTTAAGCTTAAAATTAAAGGTGGCCCTCAGTGAGAAGAAGCAACTTCAACTTCTTCCCATCAGCGCCGCTCTTCGTTTAGGTGAAAAAAATTATGCCGTTAAAGGACCTAAAGAGTGCAAGGGATCTATTCTCAATAGCACTATTCAATCGGCCGTCCACTCCGCTCTCGTTAAAGCAGAAAAAGATATTGAAAAAATTATCCGCGAGAAATTTTCTACGTTGCTTCCTCTTATTGAAAATAAGCTCAATCTTCTTTTAAAACTTCAATTGCCTTTTCAGTTTAAGTTAGCGCAAGAATTTAAACCTATCCCCCTCGTTGCTTCAGGAGAAATACAAAAAATAAACATTAACAACCACGAACTTCGAGTGGAGCACTTGGCCCATTTTGCTGTTGAAGAAAACAAGAACATTGAAAGCAGTTTTGTGACCACTCAATATTCAGCAGGAACATTTTTTATCCACGAAAAACTCTTTAGCAACTTGGCCAACATATTAATTCAACATGGCCAAGGCCTCACTTACAGAAATGATTTATTTTCACGCGAAGCGCTTGCTCCTTATATAGAAGAAATGACCTTGAATGAGGAAAATCCAGAAGTCTTCTTTACTTCTCATGGAGTCTATCCTGAATTTATTGAGAGCTCTCAATCAATTTCTCTTAGTTTTCCTCAAATAAATTTTTATTTTTCTGATAATA
>CALDHR010000127.1 GCA_937898585.1 uncultured Oligoflexia bacterium | reverse complement strand
TTATATTCTTTTAGGCGAAGAATATCTTCCATGCCTTGACATTCAAGTAAGAAGGCCGCTCTTTTGGTTTGCACAGCTGTATGAAGGCGCAAATTGAGAGGAAGATAATAAGAATTTGATAGCTCGTCACTTAGTATGTAATCAAGCTTATTTTTTCCTTCTAATTTTCTCCACAGTTTTGTTAAAGGAATAAATTCATTAACAATCTCTTGCTCTGAGAGTTTTTCATGAGCGTGATAGATCTCACTTGCTTGCATAAGGGCCTTATCAATCTTTGAATCTAATAAAATAAAAACAAGGAGAAAGCACAGCAAAGATGCTTTTATTTTTTTCTCAGCAAGAGAATGAAAAATAAAAAGATTGAGAACGAAATGGGCCGCAAAGTAATAACGAGCATGAGGCAGCCCTCCATTATAGAGGAGATAGATTAAAAAAGTGGAAACAGAGATAATAAAGTAAGGATGAATGTTTTTTAGTTTCACTAGAAAAGGCGAAACAAGGAAAACAACCTTTCCCATCCAAAAATCTTTGAGATGATGAACGAGATTTTGCATACTTCCACTGTTTCCATAAAAGCGATGATAGTGGGCCACTGTTGGACCACTTAGGTCGGGTGGAAAGAGGGTGAGAAGGCCTGGAAAGAAAGGATTTTTAGTATAGAGATAATTTTTAGCACCACAAAGAATCATCCAAAAAGCATGATAAATGATGGGAAAGAGCGGAATTTTTTTTTCTTTAATCAAACGAAAAAGCAAAAACAGATAAAGAGGTAGCTGGGAGATAAGAGCATTCATCTTCACCCAGGGGCCCAAGCTCAAAAGAGAAAAAATAAGAAAAAGATTTTTTCTATTGAGTTTTTTCTCAACAATGAAATAACTCGTAATTAAGGCCAAAAGGGCCACAACGCCATCATTTTTTGCGTAGTGAAAAAAGGCACTGTCGCGTGAAAGAGTCAGTAAACTTATGGCCGCAAGAGGTGCTATAATTTTATTTTTTTTATTCAAAACAAAGAAGGTAAAAATTGATCCAAGTCCTATTGAAAAAACAAAATGAAGGGCCTGTCCCCAATACTGGCACCAAAGAAGACTCTTGGTAAAATAGAAGGGGATAATAAAGAGAAGATCAAAGACGCCGCCATTAATAACAAAATGCTCTACATCTTGAACCATCTCACTCCAGGAAAAATTGTACCAAATTTTAGGGCCCACTAAGTGATAGTAAAGGGGATCTCCGTGAGGATGAGGATAAAAGCACTGAGCAAACTTAACAATCCACAGAAGAATGAAGAGAAGAAGAAACAGATTTCGAATGAGAGATGGATTTTTCACAAAACTCCTGATGCAATCCTTTCACCATAAGGCCCATTTCTCGATGATAACGGCCCATAGAATCTAAAATAATACCGCAAGTGAAAAGAATAAAACTAAGAATACCTGTTGCACTGGCCAAGACGGCAAGGGGAAGATGATCGACGCGGCCAAATTCCAAATAATCTTCGATAGGCAAAAAACCAAAACTCAGTGAAAGAATGGCCAAAAAAGAGGCCACTAGGCCAAAGAAGAGAAGAGGGCGATAGACGCGGAAAATACTAAAAATAGCGCGAAAGACGAGAAGTCCGTCAGTCACTGTATTGAGTTTTGAAAAACTCCCTTCGGGACGCTCTCCGTATTCAATAGGATGTTCTTTAAGACGATATTTATAGGCGATAGATTTAAGGGTGAGCTCTGTTTCAATATCAAAGCCCGTTGATGTAAGGGGGATACTTTTCACGAAGCGACGGCCGAAGATGCGATAGCCTGAGAGGACATCCACAAGTTCTACATTAAAGAGTTTGCGAATGGTGAGAGTTATCATTTTATTACCGAACTGATGAAAGAGAGGAAAACTCTTTGAGGTGAAATTTTTGAGGCGTTGCCCTACTAGCATATCGACTTTTTCATCTATGGCCATTTGAAGAAGCGTTGGTGCATCTTGAGCAGGATAGGTATCATCTCCATCAATCATGATGTAGTAGTCGGCCTCCACGATATCGAACATGTGACGAACAACGGCGCCTTTTCCTTGGATAGGAGAAGAGATGACATGATGAGCGCCGGCCTCTTGAGCGAGAAGGCCCGTTTGATCTGTTGAATTATTGTCAAAAACGTAGATAGTGGCATGAGGGAGAGATTCTTTAAAATCTTTGACAACTTTGGCAATAGTTACTTCTTCATTATAGGCGGGGATAAGAATTGCTATCTTCATTTTTCTTTTTTCTCTGCGATAAGCATAATATTTTTTCCAAAAAAACGGTTCGTAAAACAATCTATAGCTTTAGAGAGAGGAAAAATAAAGCGGTCAAAGAAAATTAAACTGCGAGGGTTGATGTCGCCTTCCTTAGATCCTATGTATTTATAGAGAAGAGCGGCAAAAAAGCCTAAGCTATCGACATAGCGGCAGCGAAGGACGCGAAAACCGGCCGATTCAACTTTATTGACAAGCTCTTTTTTGTGGTAGCGGCGAAAGTGACTTACTTTTTTATCCATGGAGCTGTACAGAATATTAAAGGCGGGAAGGAAGAGGAAGAGGCGGCCGGAGGGAAGAAGGTGATGATGAAGATCTTTTAAAATTTGTCTGTCGTCTTCAATGTGCTCAAGGACGTTGAGGGAGTAGATGAAGGGAGTTTGGCGGCCGTTTAATTGCTGGAGATTTTCAAAGACATCACTGATGGAGTGATCTTTTTTCATTAATTGTAGTTTATGAAAGAGAAACTTATCGGCCTCAATGCAGATGATTTTATAATCTCGGGCCGCGAGTTTTTCTGCAAAAAGACCAGTGCCTGCGCCAAAATCAAGACAATCTTTGATGGGCGGAGAGGTGGAGCGAATTGCCTTTATGATGTGAGACGTGAGGTAGTGATTGTAGTTTTCGGCCAACTTCATCACGTTCAGCTCATCAAGCCCACTATAAGAAACCAAACTCTCTTCCGTCATAAAAACCGCCTAAACTCAAACGGTGCCAGCAACTAAATGGTAGCAATGGCGCGTTAAAATAGTGTAAAGATTTTCTTTTTTAGCACGCAAAAAAAGACTTTCCCATCATTCTTTAGGAAGAAAAAAGAAAGGACCATAACGCGCTATTGCTACCATTTAGTTGCTGGCACCGTTTTTTATTTTTTGAATTTAAGCGTCGGCCATTAATTCTGACTGAGTCGTCTCCGAGTCCATAATGTTAGCGCGAAGTTCAATCTCGCCTTCATCATAAACAAGCTCAAGATAATCGCCGGAAATTCTCACAGAAGAAAGCTCCGGATCGGCCTTCAAATCTGCCAGCAAGCTCTCAAAGTGCTCGCGCGCCGTCTCTCTCAACTCAGAGACAGTGCTAGGCCAAAACCCCTCATCCTCTAACTTCTGCAAACAACGAGAAAATTTGATAAAATCAAAATAATCACACGCTTCCTGAAACTTCTGATTCAAACCATCCATTTTTTCCTCCATGAAATAAAGTTGGATTTTTAGATAGTTTATCATCAAAATCTTTCAATAATGAAAATGATTTTTTTAATTCTTCTGGCGAAACATTACAATACGCAAGCCTTAAATATTTTTCCTGATCGGCCCCAAAAACAGTCCCTGGAAGCACTCTCATTCCCGTCTCCAAAAATAAAACCTCGCCCGCTTCCCTCGCCGTCATCTCCTCAAAAGGATGAGCAAGATAGGCAAAATAAGGACCACAACTCACCAGCTTAAAATGCTGAAGATCTGATGCCTCACGAACTAAAATTTTCTGCAAATCAGCAAGCTCCCTCTTCTTCTCTCTAAGCTCTTTTTGCACCGCCTGACTACTCAGCGCAATAAATGCAGCGCGCTGCGATACATGGGCCGTACAGATACTCATGGTGTCATAAACTTTTAGAAGGGCCGCTTTTTTCCTCGTCCCATGAATCAAATAACCTACTCTATAACCTGTTAGGGCGTAGGATTTTGAAAAAGAGCCCACCAGTGTCAAATTTTTTGGCAAATAGACTTCTAGCGAAAGTTCTTTTAAATGCTCATCATCAAAATCGCGATAGGTCTCGTCCACTAAAACTTCTATATCTCGACCTTTTTCTTCTGTGACAAATTCCATGAGTTTCTCCAACTCACTTCCTTTATACATAGCGCCAGTAGGATTATTGGGTGTCACAAGCACCACCCCTTTAATATTTTTGCCTTCCTCGCTTTCCAAAAAAGAAATCAACTTTTCGCTCTTTAACTGAAAATTATCCTCTTCCTGCAAAGAAAAAAAACGAGGTTTAAGCCCCAACATAACTAAGGCCATTTGATGATTGAAGTAATAAGGCGTCAGTAAAAGAACCTCGTCACCTGGTGAAAAAAAACTTGAAAAAGCCAAATAAATGGCCGCATTCGCTCCCGCAGTTACAAACGAAGTGTAATTTTTTCCAGACAGGAGAAGATTTCGCAGATCATCGATACCTTCTACAGGGGTGTAGAGACCAATATTTTCATTGCTTAAAATTTCACGTGAGAGTGCTTCGCGAATAGAGCGAAAGGTGGCATAAGGCGGTACGGCCTGGCACATTTCAAAAGTATCACGCACTTTCTTTTTTTCTTTTAAATTATTGAGAGACTCATTGATCTCTACAATAGGAGGGAAAAAGACCCCCTCTAATAATTTATTTTCCATGTTGCCACCAATTAATTGTTTTTTTCACCGAGGCCTGCAAGGAGATAACTTCTTTAACGCCAATTTCTTTTTCTATCTGCGTCGTATCGGCCACCAACTCCTCTACCCCGCGCAAAAAGCTCTGCTGACGTTGAAGTTGAATATCGGGAACAGGCGAAAAGTTCGAGGCCACCTCTTCGGCCAACGCCGACAAGTAGACTCCTTTTGAGCTTCCTAAGCTATAAGTTTTTGAAGATTCACCAAGTGCGAGCAAGCGAAGAAGCCACATGGCTGCGTCTGCGCCATAAAGATAACTTCGAATAGAGCGACCATCGCCTAAAATACGAATGCTGCTCTGTTGCAGCGCATCTCTTATGAAATTATTGAGTGCAAAAGGGGCCTTTAACGACAGATAAGGTCCAATAAAAGCGTAGGGCCGCACATTAATAGTGGGTAACCTTTTCTGAGAACGCGCCGCGCTTACCAAAACTTCTCCGTAACGCTTGGCCATTACATAGCTATTTTGGGCCTCATGGGCGCAAAAAGCAGAACTCAAATTTACAAATAAACGAAAATCGCTACAATTTTCAACGGCCTCAAGAGCATTGGCCGTTCCGTCAGCAATAATCCGCATAGAATCAAAAGGGCGACTGGCCTCTGCTTGACCGCTGGGAGTTGAGGCCGCGTGAATAAGGTAATTGACGTCATGGCCAACTTCAAAAGAATCGCGTACATCAACTTGTTGAAGCTTGATATCTGCTCTCTTACTTAGATGTGCTTTTTCTTGTTGAAATTTTTCGCCATCACGCACCAACAAAGTAAGTCTCATATCAAACTTAAATTCGTCATTAAGCAAAGAGACCATTTCGCTTACCCAGCTTCCTACAAAACCACTCCCCCCTGTAATGGCCAAATGTGATCCACGCAGCACATCGAGAGAAGAGTCTGTGTAAGAGCGATAAACCTCTCGACAATCATCTTGAAAACATTTTATTTTATTGTACATGAAGGGTCCCTTGAGAATTTTTTGATTCCTTTAAATCTCGCGCCACCTCAATAATGAGATCTTCTTGGCCAGCAATAATTTTTCGTCTCCCCAATTCAAAGAAAACGTCCCGTGGATCCACATCAAAATCTTTTGATACGCGCTCAACGGGTTTCATAAAACCTGAAAAGACCCCTGCAAGACCACTGACAACACTTGTTGATTTTATCGTCGGCAAGGTTTCAATAAGCTCTTTTTCCGCCCAATCACAAGCATCTAGCAATTTATAAAAATCAATGCCCGTCTCGTAACCAAGACGATGAAGAACGGCGACAAGTACTTCGATTTGAGCATTTCCTGCTCCTGCACCAAACCCGCGTGCACAACCATCAAGCATTTCAGCGCCTGCTTCAAGGGCCGCCAATGAATTGCTAATGCCCATTCCTAAATTATTGTGAGCGTGAAAACCAACGGGAATATTGAGGGCCTCGCGCAAAGATTGCACGCGATCCTTAACATCTTCAGGAAGATAGTGCCCTGAAGAATCCATAAAAATAATTCCCTGAGCGCCATAGAGTTCCATCTTCTTGGCCTCTTCTGCCAAAATTTCTTTTGAAACCATGTGAGACATCATCAGAACACCGTAAACACTTACACCTGCGTCTCGCGCAAAACCAATATGGCGTTCTGTTAAATCGGCCTCTGTGCAATGTGACGCCACCCGAACAACTTCAACGCCCCAGCTAATGGCCTTTTTCAAATCTTTTTCAATAGTGGCAAATCCAGGAATAACATGCACTCCTAGCTTTGAGTGAGTGAGATTTTCTTTCGCTGTCTTTAACATGACTTCATCTGAACACTTTGATTCACCCAGTTGCAAAGAGGAAGCGCCAATACCATTGCCGTGCCCGACTTCAATAATGGGAACTTTTGCCGCATCAGCGAGACGACAATAAGTTGCGATTTGCTCTTGAGAAATCTGATGACGAGCAGCATGGTTTCCATCACGCAAAGTTGGATCTGAAATTAAAACATTTTTATTCTTTTTCACAACATCACCTCTTTAACTTCTTTGCTTTTACGAGCGATGACTTCTTCCCTCTTCGTCGCAAAATTTTCAGCAACGGCCAGAGCGGCACAATTAATGATATCGAGATTTCCCGCATAGGCCGGCAAATAATCACCAAGACCTTTTGCTCTCACCATTACTACCACCCGACCATTTTGAATAAGAGGCCCTACGATTAATTCATAACCAGGTAC
>CALDHR010000126.1 GCA_937898585.1 uncultured Oligoflexia bacterium | reverse complement strand
GATAAAATTTTTATTGCCAGCTCTGATAAAGATCTTATGCAATATGTAGATAGTAAAACGGCCATGCTTGATACCAAGGCAGAGAAGATTTTTGGGGCCCAAGAGGTCTTTGAAAAGATGGGAGTGCATCCTCATCAGATTGTCGATTTTCTTTCTTTAACGGGTGATGTTTCCGACAATATTCCAGGAGTAAAAGGTGTTGGTCCCAAGACCGCCGGTAATTTGCTTAAAGAGTTTGGTGGAATAGACCAATTGCTAGAGCAAAAAGAAAAAATTAAAAATGAGAAATTGCGGTTAAAGATTACGGAGCAAGAAGAGATGATTCATCTCTCCAAAAAATTAGTGACTATTATTACGGATCTTGCTTTAGGAAAAGAACTCAATGATTTAGCTTATAAGCTTACTATTAGCTCTCCTCTCTTAGATAAACTTTACTTTCTGGGGTTTAAAAGTATTGCGTCCCGCTTAAGGCCTATGCTTGATGAAGGAGAGGGAGAGAAAATAAATGAAGTGGAAAAAGTTGAATTAATTGTTGAGAAAATTCAACAAAGTGAAGAGTTAAAAAAGATATTTAAATCAAATGAAACATTGGCCCTTTATAATGTTTTTCAAAAAGAAGATTTTCTCTCTTATGAGCTTTTAGAAAGTTATCTCTATGATCCCAAAGAAGAAAAGAGCTATGAGATTGTTCTAAGTGAAAATTTTACTTCTATTGAATTCATGCAGGCACTTTTTAGTGTGACTCAAGAGCTCTATCTGCCAAATGCTAAAGATGAATGGATTTTCTGGTTACCCAAAGGACTGCATCCTAACTCTATGATTATGGATCTAAGTCAGGCCCATTATAACTTGGATGTTTCTAGTAATCATTCTCTTGAAACACTGGCCTCGTTTTATCTAGATAAAGATCTTAGCAATTCAACAGGGTCCGAAAAAGCAAAGGCCGTCTTTGATATTGGATTTAAACTCAAAGAGGAACTTCAAAAAGAAAACCTCCATCAGCTTTATTTAAAAATTGATAACCCTATTACTTGTATCTTGGCCAAAATGGAATTAGAGGGCATTTACCTTTCAAGAGATGAGCTTGAAGAATTAAGCAAGTCTTTTCATCTTCAATTGGAATTGCTAGAAAAAGAAATTGAAAGTTATAATACAAAAGAAGAAAAAGTAAACTTGCGCTCACCGAAGCAAATGAGTAATTTGCTTTTTGAACAGCTTAAACTCCCTATAATTAAAGAGAATAAAACAGGTCCTTCCACAGATTCTGAGGTTTTGGAGGCCTTATCAAAAATGCAGGTTCACCCCATTAGTGATTTGATTTTAAAATTTCGTGAACTCGATAAAATACTCTCTACGTATGTAGATAGCCTTCCTGGCCTTATTCACCCCAGGGATGGAAAAATTCATACAACTTTTAATCAACAAGTAACGGCCACAGGGCGACTTTCTAGTGAAGGCCCTAACTTACAAAATATTCCCATTCGAAGTGAAAATGGACGAAAAGTGAGAAAGGCCTTTAAGGCAGCAGCTGGCCATCGACTTCTTAGTGCCGATTACTCGCAAATTGAATTAAGGATTTTGGCCCATTTTTCCATGGATAAAGTGATGGTGGAGGCCTTTCAAAAAGGTCTTGATATTCATGCTCAAACAGCGCGTGAGATATTTGAACTGCCCGGGGATGCTCCTATTACTAATGAACAGCGGGCCGTGGCCAAAACAGTGAATTTTGGACTGATGTATGGACAGGGCTCTTTTGGTCTGGCCAAAACACTGGGGATTTCGCGCAAAATGGCCAAAGAATATATTGAGCGCTATTTTTTGCGGTTTGCTGAAGTTAAAGGAGTTTTAGATACCCTTAAAGAGAGTTGTGAAAAAACAGGTTATGCAGAGACACTCTTGGGAAGGAAGCGCTTTTTGCCCATGATTACTTCATCAAACCATGCCGAAAAGGCCATGGCCCAACGGATGGCCGTGAACACGCCTATTCAGGGGACGGCGGCCGATCTCATTAAGATGGCCATGATTAATATTCAGCAACAAATTGAAAAAAGAAAAATGAAGAGTGTCATGCTCTTGCAAGTTCACGATGAGCTTGTTTTTGAAACACCTGAGAACGAGGCCCAAGAACTAGAGATCTTAGTGGTCAAGGAAATGCAAGACGTCTACCCCTTAAAGGTCCCTCTTCTAGTAAATGTAGGGGTTGGGGAAAACTGGTTTGATCTCAAATAGTTTTCATTTAAAAAAAAATATCTTTTTTCTGCTCCCCAGACCTTGACGAAGGAAAGTTTGACAACAGTTTAAACATAGAACAAAACCACCTCATTAACTATTATTTGGAGGATACAATGAACGTAAGACCCCTACAAGACAGAGTTCTTGTGAAAAGAATCGAAGCAGAAACAAAAACAACTGGCGGAATTATTATTCCCGACAACAACAAGGAAAAGCCTTCAGAGGGTGAAGTAATGGCCGTAGGAGCAGGATACCGCCTTCAGGACGGAACAATTCGTGCTCTTGATGTAAGAGCAGGGGACCGCATCCTTTTTGGAAAATACGCAGGGACAGAAGTAAAAGTTGAAGGCCTTGAGTATTTAATCGTTAAAGAAGACGATATTCTTGGTGTTGTTGAACGTTAATCTTACTTGAGAAACAATAAATATTATTATTGAACTTATAATTCATATGACAAAGGATCTATCATGGCCGCAAAAGAAATTCAGTATAGCGAAGAGGCAAGGGCCAAAATTTTAACAGGCGTTAATAAACTTGCCAATGCAGTAAAAGCAACACTTGGACCAAAAGGACGCAATGTCGTTCTTCAAAAATCATTTGGTTCTCCGCACATCACAAAAGATGGTGTCTCTGTTGCCAAAGAAATTGAACTTGAAGATGCTTTTGAGAATATGGGCGCTCAAATGGTTAAAGAAGTAGCGCAAAAAACGAATGATGATGCAGGAGATGGAACGACAACGGCAACTGTTCTTGCTCAGGCCATTTTTAGAGAAGGGGTAAAACTCGTCACTGCTGGTCACAATCCAATGGACCTCAAAAGAGGAATTGATTATGCCGTAGAAGCAGTTGTGGCCGAACTCAAAAAAATGTCAAAGCCTATTAAGTCAGAAGAAGAAATTGCTCAAGTGGCCACTATTTCGGCAAATAACGATGTTGAAATTGGAAAAATGATCGCTGCTGCTATGGCGAAAGTTGGTAAAGAAGGCGTTATTACAATTGAAGAGTCAAAAACAGGCCATACAACACTTGATGTTGTTGAAGGAATGCAATTTGATCGTGGTTATGTTTCTCCTTATTTTGTAACAGATTCAGAAAAAATGCTCACTACTTACGAGCAACCTAATATTCTTATCACAGATAAGAAAATTTCGGCCATGAAAGAGCTTCTTCCTATTCTTGAAAAAAACATGCAAACGGGAAAACCTCTTGTCATTATCGCAGAAGACATTGAAGGTGAGGCCTTAACAACTCTCGTTGTAAATAAACTTCGCGGAACACTCAATGTTGCTGCCATTAAAGCTCCAGGCTTTGGTGATAGAAGAAAAGAGATGCTTAAAGATATCGCTGTTCTTACAGGTGGTTCACTTATCTCTGAAGAAGTTGGTCGTTCACTTGAAACAGCTGAAATTACAGATCTTGGATCTTGCCGTCGCATCACTGTTGATAAAGAAAATACAACAATTGTCGATGGTTCAGGAAATAAAAATGATGTTGAAGAGCGCGTAGGTCTTCTTCGTCGTCAAATTGAAGAAAGTACATCAGACTATGATCGCGAAAAGCTTCAAGAGCGTTTAGCGAAACTCGTTGGTGGTGTTGCTGTTGTTAATGTTGGCGCTCCAACAGAAACTGAAATGAAAGAGAAAAAAGATCGCGTTGAAGATGCTCTTAATGCGACTCGTGCGGCAGTTGAAGAAGGTGTTATCGTTGGTGGTGGAGCTGCTCTCACTCATGTTGCTTCTATTCTTGATAAACTCAAAGCTGTAAATGAAGAACAAGCTTTTGGTGTAAGAATTGTAAGACGTGCTATTGAAGAGCCACTTCGTCAAATCATGAGCAATGCTGGTCTTGAGCCTTCTGTGATTGTTAATAAAATCAAAGAAAGTAAAGACAAGGCCTATGGTTACAATGCTTATGCTGATGAGTTTGAAGATCTTATTAAGGCCGGTATTGTTGATCCAACAAAAGTTGTTCGTTCAGCTCTACAAAATGCCGCTTCTGTCTCTGGCCTTATGCTAACAACAGAAGTTCTTATTGCTGATCTTCCTAAGAAAGATGATGGCGGTGCTGGTGCTCATATGCACGGTGGTGGCATGCCTCCCATGATGTAAAAAACAGAAATGAAATATGCAACATTGAGGCCTTCACTGAAAAGTGAGGGCCTTTTTATTTTAGTTAAAAAACGCTTTCGTCTTACGGATCAGATTGGTTTATTTAAAAAACACCATCAAATTCCTGTTGAAGATTTGTTTTATGAAGTTCAACAGCGCCTATTCCTTGTCTCCCAGCTTGAAGAAGCAAAGCAACCAGAAGTCATGAGTTTTTTTCATCACTTAAGTATGCGGGCCAAGAGAAGGCAAAGAGAAATCACAGAACGAAGCGGGGCCTTTCTTCTTAGATCCTCACTTGAGGATTATCGCTGCGATGTTAGAGATATTGATAAAAAAATAGTGGATTTTTTTTCTCAATTGTAAGAAGCATTTTTTTCCCATCTTTTGATTTTTAATGGCAAAAGAGATCTTTTTTTCATCTGAGTCGATAGCTTTTTTATGAGTTATTATTTATTAGATTTAAAACAAGAGCGCCTTTACAACTCTCTTTTTAGTTATTTTTTTTCTCATACGAGTCAGTCTTTGACTCTTTGTGAGGAGAGCTTTTTAGGGGAATTCTTTCATCATTCTCAAAAAACAGTGATGAGTGTTGTTACTTCTAATTTGAAAGAAAATAGACTTTTTCAGAAAATGAATCAACCTATTCTCAAGAGGCTCCTTCATAAAGATCATTTTA
>CALDHR010000125.1 GCA_937898585.1 uncultured Oligoflexia bacterium | reverse complement strand
AAGTAAAAAAGTGGATTTTTAAATTTAATTTTTTTGTTAAAAATTCAAAGAATCCTCTTGTTTGTCGTCATCACGAGCTGACATTGTTAAAAAATTTAATAGAGATGTTTCCAGCTTTTGTTTTCCCTATTGAACTAAGAGAAGATTCTTCTATCATCAAGCAGGCCCTTGTTGATTCGCGCCTTTCTATTCGAAAAATGCTCATGACGCTTAACTCTCTTGCTGGGGCCATGGAGATACAGCATTATGCGCGAGGGCTAGTGATTTCTCATTGTGAAGAGGCCTCGCACATAGACGATGCTTGTCGGCTCCTAGAGCTTTCTTGTAAGAAAAAAAATCTTCCCATTATTCCGCTCTTTGAAAGTAAAGAGGCCCTTCTTGAATCAAAAAATATTTTAAAAAAATGGCTAAGCAATCAACAAAATGATGAGCGAGTGAGAAGATATTGGGAGGGAAAATTTGAAGTGATGCTGGGGTATTCGGATTCTTCTAAACAGATAGGCGTCTTTCCCAGTCGCTTGCTTATTAGTAAGGCCATGAAAAATATTGAAAAAGTGATTAAGGGCGCTTCTCTTACTCCTGTTTTTTTTCATGGCTCTGGTGGAAGTATTGCGCGAGGAGGAGGAAACCTCAAAGAGCAAGTTTCCTGGTGGTCTTCATCGGCCATTGCCAATCCTAAAATGACAATTCAAGGGGAGATGATTCAGCGCCTTTTTGCCGCTAAAGAAATTCTCAATTCTCAGTCTATTCATTTAGCGACAGAGGCCTTAAAGAGGCGAGTGGGAAAAACAAAAATTTCCTTTGTTACAGAGTTTGATGCCTTTGCTCAGTCTATTGAGAAAGAGTATCGAGCTTTAGTGGAAGATAAAGATCTCATGGAGCAGTTGTTAAAGGGAACACCTTACGAGTATCTCGATCTTCTCAAAATGGGCTCACGGCCTTCTAAGCGCAAAAAGGGAGATGCCTTTACGCTCTCTTCCTTGCGGGCAATTCCCTGGGTTTTATGTTGGACACAGACACGTTTGCTATGGCCCACTTGGTGGGGGGTAGGAACTGCTTGGGAAAATCTCTCTTCTGAACAAAAAGAACAATTAAAAAAATCTTTTCAGCAAGAAGATCCTTTCTTTTGTTCTTTTGTAAAAAACCTTGGTTTTACTTTGAGTAAAGTGGATCTTGATGTTTGGTCTCGTTATTTGAGGCCTAAAAAAGATGATCTCCTTGTGGAAAAATTTCAAAAAGAATATGAGAAAACTCTTACTTTTTTTCATCAAGTAACGGGGGAAAAACAACTCTTATGGTTTCGTCCATGGTTGCAAGAGAGTATTAAGCTGCGCTCTCCTCACATTCATCTTCTCAATTTAATTCAGATTATGGCCATTAAGCAGAATAATACTGCCTTGCTACGAGAGAGTATTGTGGGAATTGCTAGTGGAATGCTCACGACGGGGTAAGCTTTTCTTTTTCAATTTTTATCTTATATTTTCACATGTGAACTTTTACTTTATTTTTTATCTTTTTTCCTTTGTTTTGCTTTATTATCCATAACCAAAACAAAGGTATAAGAGAAAAGGATGAAGCATGATGTTGACTTTAAAAGCATTAAAGTTTGGATTTTTTGGATTTTTTGGATTATTTCTCATTTTATTGGAAGTAGGACTTTTAGGGCAAATTCAGGCAAGCTCATCGAAGAGTCTTCTTTATTTGGAACCTGAAAAAGGTTTTTTAAATCCATCTCTTTCTTTAGTGAAAGGAGATCGTCGTTTAGAGAGTGGTTTTGCCGGTTTTTATTCAGATTTAGCACAGTTGGAATTAGAGGATAGTATTGCGCAAAAATATGCTGACGCCTATGCAGATAATGCCTTAAAGAGCAAAATTGTTCTTTCGTCAGCAGCAATTGTTTTTACTGGTTATTTTTATTCTCTGGCAAAAATGTCTCTTTCAGCAGAGAAAAGAATTGCCTTATCTTTTACAGGATTGGGGCTTGTCTTTTTATCAATATATTATCAAGGTCAAGCAGCAAACGATCTATATCAAATGGTTAACTATGAAAATGGAGTTGGACGTCCACAAGACTAGTAGTTATTCTTCTTTTAGCGTAGATTTTTTTCTTAGGGAAGACAGGGAATTACAATTAACCCGACCTTTATCAAAAAAATAGATGATATACATAGTTTCAAATAATCCTATTGCACTAGAAACTGGCCGGTCACCATAGGAATGTTGGAAATTTCATCAAGGCCAATAAATGTTATCATTGAGGTCACCCATAAAAGCATTTTGAGTAATAAGAAAAAATGAATGTTTTTTTATTACATTATTTTTTAAAAATTATTAGCAAGTAAATTATTATCCGGTGCTAGGTACAAATAACTATGCTTGGGAAGAAATAAAAATATCTACATTTTGACTATGGACAAATCCAATTTTTTTGTAAACAGATTCACCAAGCGCAGAAGCATATAATGTACATTTCTCGATTGATTTACCTTGTACATTCGTTAATGGAAACCTGCTTAGTGCATCACCAAATCCTTTTTTTCTAAATTCCTCATACACACCAACCCAATGCAAATGTAAAAGGTTAAAAGATTCAACGGTCATACTAGTTCCCACAATTTTATCTCCAAGGTACCCCAGATAAAACTGTGAATGATCAATTAAAAGGTGTATGTATTTTTTAAATTCATGTAAATCTGATTTGTAAATTTCACAAACATGCTTGCACCATACATTTAAAACGTCATCTTTCCCGCGAATTTTTTTAACTTCTAACTCTTCAAAATTTAAGGCCTTGGAGTTCCCCGAAAAATGTCCAGTAATTTTGGGGAGGCCCACCTTATGTTCTTGATAGCACTTATTTTCTAAATTTTTTAGACTCATTTCCATGATGGGGTAAGTGATAGCATATTTGAATTTATACTTATTCTCTAAA
>CALDHR010000124.1 GCA_937898585.1 uncultured Oligoflexia bacterium | reverse complement strand
AAAGTTACATTTTAGAAGAAATTTAAATGATTTAAGGTTGTGAAGAGCAATATTCATTTAGTGAATTATTGGGCGAGTTGTGTGGGCAATTTATTACCGGGACGCGATAAAAATCTAACTGAGGCGAAGCAGGAAACATATCCTGGAAATCGTGAAGATCATAAGAGTTTGCTTTTATGGGTGCAACGGAAGAAAATGATACTTTTTTCAAAGAAGATGATTTTTCCATAGTAAGGAGACTCTTGTCGATTGTAAGAGCGAATACTTCTTAGATTGGTGAGGCCTCGAAACATTTTCAAGGAAGAAAGAGGGTGCCACGTGCTTTTTGCATCTGAATTTATGTAAAGGTTATTTTTTTGTTGAAGTTTTTTAGCGGCATAATAACAATTTTGATAATCCAGAGAGTTGTTTTCAGTAAGAAGTTCTACTAAAAATAAAAGATCACTATGGCCAGAGGGATCCTTTTTTTGGAAAAGACGATGCATCAATTTTGATAAAGATCAAAAGTGTTAATAGAATCTAAATTATTTAATTCGTATAAGGTTACGTTGAGGAAAAACTTTTCTTTAATTAGTTCTAAAAAATGATGTTGAACAGTGAAATTTTTTCTTTTAACAATTCTTTTTTTGTCTCTTGGGATTCGAGGGGAGGTTTTTTTGTTTTTACAAGAAAAAAGAAGTAAAGAACTTAACAGGAGAGTTAAAAAATGAAAGTTCATATTGGCCTCCTTGAACACAAGTTAAAGACAAGGCCCTCTTTTGTTTTTTCTTTTTGCATAAGACACATTATTGCTTCTAAGAGGGTATTTGATGAAAGATAATGTTGTCTATGAAATAAAGCAAAGAAGTCAGATATGAAAAAGGAAGGTTTTAATCTTCCCAGGCCCTTTTGCGAAAAACTTCAAGTGTTCTTCGATGTCCCATTTTAACTGCGCGTGAAGAGACTTCAGGGCGTAGGGAAAAAAAGCCAGAAAAGAAAAGATCATAATCTTCATGGCGTGGGTAAATATCGATGAGTTTGACATTTTTTTTGTAATTGAGTTTTGTCTCTAGGATAGAGAGAATATTGCGCCGGTGATGCCCTTCGATGCGATTATTTTTACAGTATTCATTCACCGTGTTAATAATATCCCTGGCCATCATGCGCTGTCCTCGCATGGCCACAATCTTTTTTTGAATCATTAAATAAATGGCCTGAACACAAACAGCGGGAAGGCCGTAGTGAATGAGTGATCCTATTTCATCTTGGTAGTGATAAGGCGTATGGGTCCAAGAAGAGATGATGTATTCACAGTCATTATCAATGGCCACATGAGTGGAGAGTGTTTCGCGAATTTCTCCATCAATATAATAATCAATTTGTCCTGTTTGAGGATTTTTAATGGGATGAGGAGCGTAAAAAGGGGGCACTGACATACTGGCCGCCGCCGCATCAATGACAGATGTACCCGTATAATAGCGGGCAGTGGGATCATGGACGGGACCCGGAAAATTGTAGCGTCCAAAAACAACTTTTCGCGAGTTATCTAACTGAGTGGCCACGATAAAAATATCGGGTATAAATTCTTCAAAGGCCTTAACTCCTTGAAGAACTTCTTTTTCCAAATAAGAGCAGAGTCCTGCTGTTGTAAAAAGACCAGGTCGGCCGGCAATGGGACGCAAAATCTGTTGCATGACATAAGGCAGGCCT
>CALDHR010000123.1 GCA_937898585.1 uncultured Oligoflexia bacterium | reverse complement strand
ACCTATTAAGAGGTGGATCATCATTGACGTCTATTCTTTTCTCTTTTCCTCTTTTTAAAATTTTTAATTGTTTATCGCCAGGAGCAATATAAATTGTATTTTTCTGCAAGAATTCCCCATCCTCTGCCTCTTTAACTGTAAAAGGACATAAGCTATCAAGGCGATCGGCCAATGCCTTAGAAAAAACGGCCGGGATATGCTGAACAACAACCATTGCGGGAATAGAAGAAGGAAATCTTGTAAAGATGTGCTGTAAGGCCTGAGTTCCTCCTGTCGAAGATCCAATAACAATAAGACCTTCAAGACAATCAAATTTCAGTGAAGTTTGAACTCTTTTTTCTTGAGAAGGAAAGACTTCTTTTTGAATTTTTTGCTTTATTTCAACAATTGATTCAAGTCTTTCAAGAATCTCTGGTGTTACTTCATCTAATTCATCAACTGATGGCTTTTGGATATAGGTATGGGCCCCACAAGAAAGGGCCTCCATCACCAGAGGTCCTTCGTTCATACTGACAGAGCTAATCATAACTGTCGGAATGTGTTTTGCGCCTAAGTATGTTTTTAAGAAATCCACTCCATTCATTTCAGGCATATGAATATCAAGCGTTATTAAATCTGGCCTTTCTTTTTCTATAATTTCTCTTGCTGCCTTAGGAGAATCAGCAACAGCAAGAACTTCTAGTTTTTTTGATGAAGTAATGATCCTACTTAGAAGTTTTTGAATTGTCTTGCTGTCATCAACCACAAGAACTTTCTTTTTTGAAGAAACGGTCCCTTTTTTTTGAAATCTCACATTTCCTGATTCTGCATAAAAAACGGCCTCTGTTAACTGCTCAATAAATATTTTTTTCTCAAAGCTAGGCCATTCTTTTTGTTTTTTTATTATTAAATCGTAGATTTCTTGACTGCCTACAAATTTCAATTTATCGACATTAGTAAATTTTTCCAGCTTATCAAGATCTTCATCTTTAATATTTTCAAAGAACAAACATTCTTTTTCATTATTACTTTCAAAAACAAGAATAGCATTATCTCTATTTAAGATAAATTTTGTCGTATCACTTATGTTTTTTAAAAGTCTTTTAATACTCATTTTTAATCTTTTGCTAAAAACTCTGTTCCCACATGAGAAAAACTTGTCCAAGGAAAAATATCTGTTACAACTTCTCGGAGATCTAAATTTGTTTCAGGGAGATCTTCAATAAGAACTTGTGCGTTATCCATATGAATTATCTTATCACTTACTTTTGATGAACATATTCCAAATACTCCTACACTTTTTTTATAGGATTTAATTTCATCAATAACTTTACCTAAGTGCTCGCTCGCATCACAGATATAGATATTATCGGACTCTAGCTTCATTCCTTCTTGAAAAAGAGAAACGTTCTTTAGCTCAGATAATTTATCTTTTACAAGATCTAAGTAGTTCGAATTTCCTTCTAAAAAAACAAAACAAGGCGGTTGATTTTCCTTTAGTTCTTTTAAAAGTAAAGACACTTTTTCTACATCGCTAAAATTGAGAAAAAACATTCGAGCTTTTCTTTCAACATTTTTAATTTTAAAATCACTCTTAAAGCTCGAGTCTAGATTACTTAAGACCTTTGAGTTATCTCTCAAAAAGGCCATTTTAATCTTATTTTTTATTTCTTCAGATCTTTCATTTAAATTATTTAATGCCGGTTTTTCCACAAAGTCACATGCACCATTTTTAAGAGGCTCTTGAGCGTATCGCGTATCTTCTCGACTAGCACTCGAGACAACGACAACATGAGGATGCCCTTTTTTAAAATTCTTTTTTAAATATTCAACTCCATCCATTTCAGGCATATGAATATCCAGGGTCATAGCGTCTACTTTATTTTTTTTCAAAAATTCTTCCGCTTCTACTCCATTTTTTGCAGAACCGACTAATTCAAAAGAATTATCTCCTTGAAAAATTTTTGCTAAGAGTTTTAAAACACTCTGACTATCATCAACCGTTAATATACGTATGGGTTTTGGAATTAAAGAGACTACTTTTTCTACTATTTTTCTCTCAGTGTTTTTTTCCACAACAGTTTCTTTTTGAGGAATATCAAAACAATAAACACTTGGGGCCAATGTTTGCTTAGGAATATCAAGTGTTTTAAGAGACTCACTCAGACCTGTAATGAAGAAACCATTTTGATAAATAAAAGGTCTTATTTCATTGACAATTTTAAAAATGACATCAGATTCAAAATAGATAAAAGCATTTCGGCAAAAAACAATATCAAACTTACTTCCTTCTAGATAACTCTTAGGGGTCATTAAATTCATTACACTAAACTTGCACTTCGACTTAATCTCATCTTTTATTTTTGCAAAATGAGAAATATCTCCCGTCCCTCTTTTCCAATGATTTGCAAGATAATTTTGAGGGATAGATTTCACTTCATTATAATTATAGACACCATTTTGTGCAATTTTAACACTTCCTTCATCAATATCAGTTCCCCATATTTCATAATCAATCCCGGGGAAATTTTTAAGATGAAAATCAAAAAACATGGCCAGAGAATAAACTTCATGACCTCTACTGCAAGCAGCAGAAAATATCTTAATTTTTTTCTCCCCTCTTTCTTTCACTCTTTCAACAATAGAACTCAAATTTTCTAAAATAAATTCAAAGTGGCAAAACTCACGAAAAAAAAAGGTATGATGTGTTGTTAGAAGTCCTACTAAATAAGAAGACTCTTTTTTATAGTTTGAGGTCAAATAATTATAATAATCATTCGCATCAATATTACCAAGATCAATCATTCTTTTTTTTATACGGCTCAAAACCATGGAAAATTGATTTTCACCAAGAATATTTCCTGATTCTTTTGTCACAATCTCTGCTGCATGCTTTGCAATTGCATCAATGTTCCATTTCATTTTTCATCCTTGCCTTTTACTTAGAGATCCTCAAAGCGAGAGTCTGATTCATCAGGTATTTCTGTATCTAATCCTGAAACTTTAATACTTTTTTTTGCATTAATGGTCTCTGGCCTCTTACTTTCTCTAGACTCTTTTTTTTCTTTTAAAGAAACAATATTTAAATCTGTCTCTTCTTTTTTTACTAAAAAGTGATGTCTATTATTTTCTTTATCATCACCTGTTATAACCTCCATTAACTCTTGAACCGCACTATTTAAATCATCTGCTTGACTCTTTAATTTTCTTGCCATGGAAGAAGACTCTTGAGCAACAGAAGTATTTTGATGTGTTGTCTGATCTAACTGCTGCATGGCCTTTGTAACTTCTTTTACTCCTGTTGATTGCTCAACTGAAGCAGATGCAATTTCGCGAACCATTTCATTAACAGAGCTTACATTTTGCAAAATTTCATCAAGGGCATCACCGCATTCATGGGCCGTTTTTTTCCCCTCATCAACTTTTTGCTTGCTCATCTCCACCAAGGACTCAACTTTTTTCTTAGCACTATCTACAATTTCCATTACTCTCTTAATAGAACCATCAAGCATCGTCGTTATTTCCAGTGCTGCTTTACCCGACATGGCCGCCAAATTTCCGACTTCTTCTGCTACGACGGCAAATCCTTTCCCATGCTCGCCGGCCCTGGCGGCCTCAACAGAAGCATTGAAGGAGAGAAGTTTTGTTTGAAAAACGATGTCATTAATAACCTTAGTTTTTTCCCCAATTTCAGAAATTACTTTTACAATTTCAGCGATATCCTTATTATTTTTTTGCATTTCCGTGGCCATTTCATCATTACTTCCAGATATTTCTGTAATCGATTCAATCATTGACTCGACAGTCTTCTTTCCTCTCTCTGCTGCATCATTTGACTTTGTTGAAACTCTTGTCGAACTATTGGCAGCGTCAGAATTTCTTTGGACCATACTACTAATTTCATCGATAGAAGAAACAGTCTCTTGTAGTGATGAAGCTTGCTGTGTGGCCGCTTCGCTTAATTGATTACTACTATCCGAAATGCTCTTGCTAGAACTTGCCACTTCTTGTGCATTTTTTGACAAATGTGAAGCAATAGATAAAATTTTATTTGATAAAGAACTGGAAAGAAAAAATGAAAACAGAGCAATTAAGATAGAACTCAAACCAATAAGAAGAAAAATAATATTTTTAATTGAATAAGATGCGGCCAGTGCCTCATCTTCACTCATTTCTGAAACAACCCCCCATTTAAGCCCTAGTATCTCAACAGGAGAAAAAGCTGAAATAATATCGCTTCCTAGATAATTCTTAATATTTTCATGACCTACTTCACCTTTCAAGGCCTTCTCAACTGTAATGGTTTTCAACTTTCCTTTGTCTTGGTTTTTAAAAGAAGAAATAACTCCGTGATTACTGGGATCGAGAAATGAATCCGATCGCATTAAATAATCACTACCAAAAAGAAAGCTCTCACCTGTCTCTCCCATTCCTGATCGCTCATTCATAATAGCGTTAAGTCTATCAATGGGCATTTGAAATACTAAAACGCCCACCTTTTCCTCTTTATCCCAAATAGGGGCAGCAATAAAAGAAGCTGGAGCATCATAAGAGGGAATGTATTGCTTGTAATCAACAAGAATAAAGGAAGACTTATCTGTTATATCTTTTGCTTTTTTATAGGCCTCAGCAAAGTTTGTATTGCTATAAGGACCATTTAAAAGAGAAGTTCCATAATCGAGTTCTTTAAAAACAGAGTAGACAATGTTTCCCGTTTTAATATTAAGAAGAAAAATATCGTAATAACCAAAACGTTGAAGATACTCTCTAAAAAAAGGATGATATTCTGCATGAATTTTAGAATAAGGGGAACTGTCTAGTGCTGAAAAATCGAGCCCTTCTTTACTACCTAAAGGTTTAGGATTTTTGGCAATGTAGTAATATTGAGCAACAATTTCATTAGCAGATAGCTGATTGAGAAAACTTATTGCATCAATTTCTTCTCCATTTTCATCTTTATACTTTTTTCCAAATTGGTTACTATAGAAAGATTCCAGTTCTTTTTTATACTCACTTAAATCACTAAAAGAAACTTTATTCTCATCTTTCATCGATTGAAAATAAGTATCAAAATTTTTCATAGAACTTATCACCATGGGATCATGAGATAAGGTTAATACTTGATTTTTAATTCCTTCAAAGTACCGAATCACCGATTCTTTTTTAATATCTCGCACCGCCTCTAATTTTTCAACAGCACTCTCTTCCAGACTCATAGATGATTTTTTGTATGAATAAACTCCAACCGTTAAGAGGGGGATAAGACCTGCCATTAAAAACGAAAAAATTAATTTTACTTTTAAATTCATTTTTATTAATTTCACTTATGCCGCCTTTTCTTGCTGACTCTTAATTTCCTTAATATTCAAGATACTTTCAAGATCTAGAAGAATTGTTAACTTCTCAGCACCTTTATAAACACCTGCAATATACTTTGCATTAATTTGCGAGCTCACTTCTGGTACTTCAGTTACATCATTTGACTTTATATTTAAGACTCTATTGATCGAGTCAACAATAAGTCCAATCCCAACCCCACTAATCTCAACAATAATAACGGCCTCTTCAAGATCCTCTTTTTTAGGATTTACTTTTAATTTTTTTCTCAAATCAATGATGGAAATAATTTGGCCTCGTAAATTCATAATTCCCACATAATGATTTGGGCCATTAGGTAACCCAGTTGTCTCTGGCACAGGAATAACTTCTTTAACGGCCAGAAGATGAACAGCATAACTCTCCTCTCCTAAATCAAATTGAAGATAACGTTGTTCTTCACCAGAAGACTTTCTCTGTGTATTATTTATTTCATCTAATTTATTCATTCTCTCTTTCCTTATCTCTCATCCTTATACATTTTCGATATATTTTTTATAGCCTCTACTGGCCTTTAAATCGTCTTTAAACAATTCAAAAACATCCAAAATAAGAGCGGGCATTCCATCGGCCATAATTGCGGCCCCCATAATTCCCACTCGTCCTTTTATATCTTCTCCTAGTTGCTTGATAACAATCTGTTGCTGTGTAATAATATCATCAACAACAACTCCAAAATTGTAATTAACTCCTCTTACAATCATCACTGTATAGCTCTTTAATTCTAAAACTTTATTTCCCAGTTTATTATTAACAAAAAAAAGAGGAATAACTTCTCCTCTCAGTTTAAAAAGCCTCGCAACTCCTGAAAAATTCTCTATCTCATTTGACTTCACCTGTGTTATTTCAAAAATTTGAGTTAAAGGAACAACAAACTTTTCTTCACCTGAAACAATGATAATTCCCTCAATAATGGCCAATGTTAAAGGCAGAATTATTTTGAGAGAAGAGCCCTCATTTACCTTGCTCATTATCTTCACTTCGCCACCAAGTGATTCAATATTTGTTTTCACCACATCCATTCCGACCCCTCGTCCTGAAACTTCTGTTACTTTTTCTTTTGTGGAGAAACCTGCGTGAAAAACAAGCTGGATTAAATCATCTGGTGACAAATTTGATTGTTCTGAAATAATACCTTTAGCAATGGCCTTTTTACGGATAATCTCATGATTAATCCCTTTTCCATCGTCTGTTACTTGAATAACAAGATTACTTCCTTCGTGATAAGCGAACAATTCAATATTCCCAATGGCCTCTTTACCTGCCTTTAATCTCTCTTCAGCTTCTTCAATTCCATGATCAACGGCATTCCTTACAATATGAACAAGAGGATCATTAAGTTTTTCTAAAACAGTTTTGTCAACTTCTGTCTCTTCTCCCACCATATGAAGTTTTATTTCTTTCTTTAACTCCTTTGATGTATCGCGGACAATTCTATTCATTTTTTGAAAGACACCCTTGAGAGGGAGCATGCGAAGAGACATAGCAATTTCTTGAACTTCCTTAAATAACTTGCCCATCATTCCAATAGATTTATTACTTAGATCATCTTGAATAAACTCATATCTTCTTTGAGATATTACCGTCTGCAAGATAACAAGCTCACCAATAACATTATTAATTTTATCAATTCGAGAAAGCTTAACTCTAATGCTCTCATCTTCGCTATTGTTTACGTTATTACTTGCTGGCCGAATCGGAGTAGCTGGAATAGGAGAAGACGCTTCTACGATTTTTGGCGCCTCTACTTTTTCTTCTGCCTTTTCTTCTTTATTTTCTTCTTTATTTTCTTCTTCAACAACAACCTCATCAAAGCGATTATCACTTTGAGGTGGAACCTCTTCATCAAAATCCATTGCTATATTTTCAACAGATTTTTCAACTTTTAACTTTTCTTCTTTATTATCGGCCACTTCATTGGAAGCAGACTCAGAATCAGCAGCTTTATTACCTGAAATTCCTTCTAATTTATCTTGAAGTGATTTGATGTCAAAAGAAGCATTAATGTCACCTTTTAGTCCTTCCACCATTTCATTGACTTTATCTTTAAACTCCAACAAAACAGAGACAACATCATCGCGAACTTCAATACTTCCTTCTTTGAGTTTTAAAATGAGGTTTTCCGCCACATGAGTCAACTCGGCCAGCTGATCAAAACCAACTGCACGCGAAGTTCCCTTCAAATTATGGGCCAACCTAAAAATTTCATTAAGTAATGTCGGATTATTGCGCTCTTCTTCTAGCTTTAAAAAAGCACTCTCCGCCGCCTCAAGAAGATCAGTCGACTCATTTAAAAAATCATTTTTCAGTTCTAATTCAAAATCATCCATACTTTCTCTTGGTTATAAAGACGTTGCATTGTTATCGGGTAAAAAAAAAAAAACTTAAAAAATCATTTAATTTTTTGTTTCCTTCAAAAGAAAAAAGACTTTCTGATGAATGCTTA
>CALDHR010000122.1 GCA_937898585.1 uncultured Oligoflexia bacterium | reverse complement strand
GGAGGAGGATTGGAGTTTCCCATTGAGCTGAAAAAGAATGAACGAAAGAGATTGACTTCTACTTTTCCCAGAGGGGCCTGACGGCTACCATTGGTGAGGGTATCAAAAATGAGAGCATGTTTTGAATAGCCAATCCCAAGGCCAAAGGCCACGGTAAAATCTAAAAAATACACAAGAGAAAAAGCAAGGGAAGGATTTTGATTGATATAATACTCTCCTCGCGTTCCTGTAAAAGAAGTAAAACCAACGCTTGTATTAAAAGAATAAAATCGGCCATAGCGATAAAAGCGCTCGTCATCAAGAACTTGAGAAGACTCTAAATCTTCATTAAAGTCAGAAAAAATATCTCCCTCAATGCTCAGCGAATCGTCATCTATTCCCTCTGAAAAAGTGGGCCCAAACTGGGCGCTGAGAGAAAAGTTAAACAAAAAGAGAAAAACAAAAAAAAAAGTCTTATTTCTTATTATCAATATCACGACCTTTGTTTTTTAAATGTGCAATTGTTGCGTTTAATTTTAGCGCAACATCTTGGAAATAGTCATTGGTTCGAAAAAAAAGGGGGGCCACTTCTTCTCTTTCTCTCAGCTCTTGAAGATAACTTCTTAAACGACAGACAGGGCCTACTATTCGATGAGAATAGACTAATCCAAAAATAAAAAAAACAACTATCATGAGAAGTGATCCTCCCAGATAGAGGGATGTGAGAAAGTTTTTTTGATCGCGGATAAATTGAAAGTAAAGATGATCTTCACTAAGGCCAAAACTAAGCCCTTCTTTTCTTAGTTGATAAAAAAAGTACATATTTACTGAGTGAAAGAGAGTCACTGTTAAAAAAGAAAGCAGCGAGGTTTTCAAAATAAAACTAATTTGGAATTTTTTATCAATAAGAAGTTTACTGCGCCTGGACTTAATCATTTCTTCTCTCTTTCTGTCTTCTTTATAGAAACAAAAATTATTGTTTTTTTTTATTTTTAAGCTATCCCTATTTTCACCGATAAACTTAATAATATGAAATGGTCAAAATTTTTCCTCTTTTTCTTTTTTTCTCTTTTTTGCTTACTCATCTTTTTTGCTTTTTTTAGCAATGAAAAAGATCAGGCAACAGAGGAAGTAATGATTCAAAAAAGAGAGCTGCCAAAAGAAACTCAGACGCAAGAAGTCTCTCATGAGCAAGAAAGTATTTTTTCTCCTGAGGTGGCCAGATCTCTTTCTCAAACTCAAAATAAAAAAAAACTAGCAAATGGCCTTCTGTTTGCTCCTTTTGAAAGAAAACAAGGCCTAAAAAAGAGAAAGCAGATTATCTCTCTCTTTGAAAAAGAAAAAGAACAAGCGCCTTATATTAAGGAAATTTTTTCGGGAAAATCTAAAAATCAAAAATACTCAATTATATCCCGAATCAAAATAGAAAAAAAGTCAGATAATAAGCAAATGCTTCCTGAAGAAAAGTTACATCAAATTGGTCAATTTTCTTTTATTGAAAACAAAGATAAAACAGATATTGATTTACAACTTAACGATCCATCCATTGAACGTCTTCCTCTATGGGATCCAAACTCTCAAAGTCTCTCTATTATGCACAAATCATTTTTTGTAGAAATTAAATCAGAGGAAGATCTTCATAATATTCTAGAAAAAAATCCTCAGCTACAATTAACTCATTATTCACCACATATTTCTATGGCCTACTTTACTGCCGATAGCTTCAATCAAATTCTCAACAAAGAATCTATGAGTGATGAATTGAAAAACAATGAAAACTTTAACTATTCCATCACAGATTATGACTTGGAGATAAATTAAGATGAGATCTACAATAATAACTTTTAAATTTTTTTCCTTAATTCTCTTTCTTTCTTCATGTCTTGGAGGAGGAGGTGGTGGCGGTGGGAACAAAGCAGCATCTGGACCTGAAAATGGAAGTGCTAATACCCAAATGGAAAGCTATAATAGTGATCCCAATTATCTTTTTCTTTCAACATATCAGTTTGGTAAAAAATATCAATTTTCACAAAATAGTTTTTCTCTTTCAGGAAGTTGCCGCAATATTAAAAGTGAAGATCTTTTCATTAAGGTAAGTGGTGTTAATATTCCTATTGATGATAATCAATGTTCCGTCAAAGGAACTTTTTCCACACTTATTACTTTAAAAAATAATCTCTCTTTAATTGAAGTTATCTGGATTCAAAACAATCAAAGAAGAGCAAATTCTTTTACGGCCCTCTTGCAAAATAGCGATGATTCAACTTTGCCAGGAGGCGGTACCACTAGTTTATTTTCCATTCCTTCTCTTAGTTCACCTCTTATTATTGATGAAAACTCAACCCTCAACTTATCAGGTATCTGTTCAACGGATATTCAATCCATCACGATTCAATCAACTCAAAGTTCTTTATTTTCCGTCACCAATTCATGTTCTTCCAATCAGCAATTTTTTCTCAGAAACAAAGAACCTCTTACACCTGGGAATTACACCATTACACTCGTCCCTAGCGTTACAAGAAATGCTCTTGCTAATATCACTTTTACAATTGCCGTTAGATCTCCCATTGAAGTTTTAACTTTTGATGATACTTTTCAAAATAACCAAATCATCACAGGAGAAGACCCCTACGTCAGTCTCTTTGGTAGCTGTCCAAAAAAAACGGCAAACCTAAAACTTTTTCATCAAAATGCTCCTCTCACTTTCAAAGAGTTTAATTGCCAGACAAGCAACTACTGGCTTAGCAATTCCATTAAACTCATCGCTGGAAACAATGATTTTATCCTCAATGCAAAATATGAAAATGGATCTTCTGAAAATATTTATCTCAGCTTAGAAAAAACACCTTACACAGATACAACTCCAGGAGGCGGTGGAAATCCCACAAACCCTGATCTTCAAGTTATTACTTTCAATAATTCTCCTACTTCCTCCCTTCAGGCCTTCTCTCTTTATGAATATACTCCTGCAATATCAAATCCTGCAGGAGATGCTGTTACTTTCTCTCTTTCTCCTATTCCTGAATGGATTACATTCAACTCCAACACAGGAAAAATATCAGGAATCCCTTTTTACTCTCAAATTACTCCACCTATGACACTGACGGCCACCTCTCCTAAAGCAAGAGGAACTTTGAGCAATATTCGCATCAGCGTCTCTGGAGATCCTCTGGCACAAAATGCATGGCATCTTATCAATACAGGTCAAAAAAATTATGCCACTAAAGGGGGAACTCCCGGAAAAGATATTAATATTAAAGATGTTTTTTCACGCAGTATTCAAGGGCAAGGTGTTCGCATCGCCGTCATAGATGAGGAAGTTGATACTACCCATGAAGACCTTATGGGAAACCTTTTAAACAATGAACATCGAAACTACCTTTATTTTTCTGATCAAAATAGTAGCGGATGGCGCAATCCCTATGATGCTATGGCCAGCTCTCACGGAACATCAGTGACGGGTCTTATTGCAGCAGAGGCCTTTAATGGTATTGGACTTACTGGCATTGCCCCCCTTAGCAAAGTGGCCGTTTTTAATTTTATGAATTCTAATGTCAATCGCACGACTGCTGTAATGCAAGATCATATTTCTGTGCCAGGATTTGATATTTTTAATCAAAGTTGGGGAATTAACTTCTCTACCGACAAAAGACCTTTTAATATCGACGCTACTTATAGAACTTTAATGCGCAATGCGGCCATTGATAATAATACTGTTATCGTTCGTTCTGCAGGAAATAATTTTGAAATAAATATTCCTTCCATTGCTGACCCTAATAACAACACTCCTTTTACTCTTAATACAGCGGCCCTCGATGCCTATGGCAAAGTTAGCTCTTACTCCTCCGCTGGATCAAACTTGTGGATCGCAACTCCAGGAGGAAGCAAAACAGAATCTGGCGAACCCACTATTATTTCAACAGATATCTCTTCTTGTGATTATGGAAAGGCCAAAAGCACAGCAACAAGTAGTTTTGACAAGGGGCTTACCTCCACTAATAGCAATTGTGACTATACTTCTAAATTCAATGGAACTTCTGCTGCTGCCCCTATCGCCTCAGGTGTTGTGGCCCTTATCAAAAGTGCTAACCCTAATTTAAACTGGCGAGAGATTAAGCACATTCTAGCAACAACGGCAAAACCACCTGTCTATGTAAAAAGGACTCCTAATGGTTACATCAATCCACCTGCTGGAATTGACGCCAATCCCTCTCCTGCAACAAATAAGGCCGGTTATACTTTTCACAATGATTTTGGTTTTGGTACCATTGATGCCAAGGCGGCCGTTGATATGGCGGAAAGCTGGAACAGCAATGAATTTGATAGTGCGATGGTTAATTTTTCCCTTAGCAGTCAGTCTGATTACCTTATTCCCAACAACTCTTCTCAGGGGGTAACTTATAACCTTTCTACCAGTCATGACATAACTATTGAATCTGTTCATCTACAACTTACGATCAATCATCCTTTTCATGGAGATCTTGGAATCAAAGTTATTTCACCTCAAGGAACATCTAGTTGGATACTTCCCATTAATAATGGTTTTACCAACAGCGGTGATCATAGATATGAATTAATTACCAATGCTTTTTACAAAGAGAAATCTGTTGGAGCATGGAAAATTATTGTTTATGATGGCGCTGGCGGAAACGATGGTGGGGTAACAACATATTGCAAATTAACAGTCTACGGTCATTAATCCTTTTTTATTCACTCTTCTCTTCTCTTCTTTGTTTTGGAAGTGAAAAACTCTTTCATTCACTTGAGTCCCTTCATAGTCTCGAATCTCTTAGCGAAACATCATCTTGCAAAGACAATGTTCCAAGAGAACTTCAAAATTATGTAACTGCAAAAGAATGGAGTGAAATTTTATCTTCATCTATCCCTTTTCCTTTCACCTCTCAAATACCTAGGGACAAACAATTTCCTGCCTATGAAGGAATGTTACTTGTGATTGCTAATCCTCGTGAGGCCTATATTATCGATAAACAAATAGGATCAGGGGGATATAAAAAGGTCTCGCGTGTTGTTTATGATATTTTCAATCCCAATAGTCGTATTGGGGCCATTGCTGAAATCGATCTTTTCCCTCCTAGAAAGCCCCCTGTTTCTCTTCAAAGCGTAGAAGAGGAATTCTCTTATCAAAGAAAGCAAGGCAAGGCCTATTCGCTTTTTTTTGGTGAAAATTCGAAAGGTACTAAAGATTATGCTTATATCACAATGCCTTTGTATGAGCTTGGAGCCTTAGATCAAAACTTAGATCTTCCTCCTCATGAAAAAAAATTTGTCACTGAATATCTTCTCCAGTGGAATGAGATTCTTCATAGACAAGGATATACTTACAATGATTATAAACTCAGCAATATTTTACTCCATCGCGACAAGGATGATGTACTGAGTGTTCATCTTAATGATTTTGGATTCATGAAAGATCAGCAAGCAAACCAAAGAACAACAGGAGGAACCCTTTTTTATCAATCTCCTGCAAAAAGAATGGCCGTCTTTCATAGAGACAGAGAAGCTTTTGATCCTATCAAAGATGATAATTATTCTCTGGCCTTAGCTTTATGGGAATTCAATTTTCGTCATCTCCCTCCTTGGTTTATCCCTTTTCCTTCAAAAAAAGATCAAACAGCTATCAGTATGGCCGAATGTTATAGTTTATACAAAGTAGATTGGTGGGATTTGCGCGTCAAAACGAATAAAAAAGACAAAGATAATCCTTTAAAACTCAAGCTTTGGAAAATGATGGAACCTTAAGACTTAGAACATTTTCTGCAAAAGAAGATGAATCTGATCTGAAAAAGCAAAGAAAAAATAAGAGAGAAAAATGCGCGGAATGCGCCACAAAGAAGCGAAGAAAACTGAACGAATAGGTAAATTAAGTGCTCCTGCCATCCAGCATGTCACAGAAAAAGGAATAGGAGTCAAAGCACCTAGCACAACACCGTAGAGACCATATTGGCGAATAGTTCCCCCATATTTTGCTTCAATTTTGGCAAGATAGCGTTTGGCCCAAGGAAAATTGCGCAAATAGCGCCCACACAGAGTTCCAAAAATGCCCGCCGCCGTTGAGGCCATTCCCATCATAAGCACCCAAAAAGGCCAGGCGTCTTTTAGGGGAGATTTCATAAAGAGCATCAAGAAGAGATCGGGTGAAATAGGTGAAATGATGGAATCTGTCACAAAAACGCCTAGTACCATTCCTGAGACGCCAAAACGATTGGCAAACCAAGCGGCCAGTTGATTAATTCCTTCAGCAAAGAAAAGAGTGAGGACAAAGTAAATAACAGCAAAGAGCAGGAGAAAAACTACTGTTTTAATGAGTCCTTTTTTAAGTTCTTGTTCCATTGATGCAACCAGTTTTGTAGTATTTATTTATTGATAAGTATACCTTCGAAGGGGATGATGCCATGGATGCCAGTGAAGAAAAAGAAGAAAAGATCAGAAAACCGCGTGTTTTTTCCATTGATGACGAGACATATCAAGCACTTTGTAAGGCCGATAAAGTTTCTTTGGATCCAACAAAGGGGCTAGAGAATATTGTTTCTATGTTTTTATCTTTAAATGGGCCTATTGATTTTGAGCAATTACAACGCGAAAGAGCGAGAAATAAAGCAAAAGATCTTTTTGATCTCAATTCTTAGTCTTTGAGCCATTCAAAAAGTTCGTAGTGCTCTTGAGACATACCTAGTTTTTCATAGACTCTTTGGGCCTTTGTATTTCTTTTATCTACATAGAGTCTCAGGCCTGCCAAATCTTTCCTTTCTTCAACTTGATGTTTTAAGTAGCTATAGATGGTGCTAAAGACGCCAAGGCGACGTGCCTCAGGAATAATATAGACAGAATGAATCCACCAGACGGTGGCATTGCGCCAATCGCTCCACTCGTCAAGGACAAGAGTGCAACCAATAATTTTTTCATCTTGCACGGCCAAGTAATAGCTTCCACTTTTTTCTCCTTCTAAAAGAGATTTAACACCTAAGAGCAACTTTTCTCTTTCAAGATGAAGATCTTCTGTTTCCTTGGCCATCTTCTGTTGAAAATCCACAATGGTCTCTAGATCACCTTCTGTTTTCATGGTGGCCTTTCTTACGATTATTAAACTCATTGTTTTTCTCCTAGTGCTGATCTGACAGATTTTGCAGAATCGCGAAAAATAAGGGCCCGATCAAAATCTTTACTTAGTTCATACAATTTTGTTAAGTGCAAAAATGTGTTTTCCAGGAGAACGGCATCTTTTGTTCTTCTCAAGGGATCAAGAACTTCTCGATAAAAAGCAATTAAATCAGAGCGGTTGCCTTCTTCTTCTTGAAGAGATTCTGTTAAAGGGTCTAAGAGGGAGGAGACAAAACGAAGAAGCGTCTTATCTTTTTGTAAGTTAGTTACTTTTGTTAGCTTTTTATACCAATCATAAAAAGGAGTAGCTTGTTGCCAATCTATTTTTGTGTTGTTCACTTTCAAAGAACCTCTCATCTTATAATAAGAACAACTCTTGAAGATCATCTCACTAATAAAATTTTGTGACGACGGGGTTTGGTAAACAAAAGCGTAATCTTTTAAACAAAGATGGGATTGCTCAAAGGCAAGGTTGTATTTTTTATTTTTAAAATTCCAAGCACTTTCAAGGAAGAGAAGAATTAACCTTTCCTCTGACTGAAAAGTAAATTGTTCTTTTAGTTCGCTGATTATTTTGTCATTGAGAGCACTGTTTTGCTGAATCTCTCTAACCCAAAGTGACCACAATTGTCCTTTACGAAAGAGTGCGAGAGGCATTCTTTGACCATCATAAAAAGGTTGATAATTGACGGCCTGAGCAAAGAGAGGAAGTGTCACACTCAACTGCCCTTTCTCTAAACGATTTCTCCCTTCAAGAAAATAAAGTTTCCAGTGATCAAAGGGAATAAAGTGCCCCGATTGGTCTCGATAGAGATCGCTACCACCCTGAAGCAGAATGAAGGGAAAAACCACCATCAGGGCCAAATTTATCATCTTTTTTTCTTTTGTCGCCATGACGCGAAAGAAAATTTTGAGAAGCAAAAATAGAGCAATTAGTGTCCCTAGAAAATAAAGAAAGCTCTCATCGCCCCCTGCATCCCAATAAGAGGATACCTCTGTATAATAATCAAAAAGGGGATACCCCATTAAAACCATCAAATAAAGAGAAGAGATTTTTTCTATCTGATTCAATTTTTTTTCCTACTTATCAAGATACCAACAGTTTGGTCTCTCTCCAGAAAAGAAAGAGTGCTTTTCTTGCAAGTTATCATCACTGAGATCAATTCGGCAATCAAGGACTGTATCGCCCCAATGGTCCCAAGGAGATTGACACAGGGCGATTCCTGCAAAAAGAGTCTCCAGTCGACACTGCCCGCTAGGGTAATCTAAAATGATTTTAGGCGATGCTGTGGCCTTATATTTAAAGAGAGAGATTTCTTCTCTCATAAGATATTTGCGCTGAAGGCGCTGATAAAAAAGGGCCATTTCTCTGGCAATGCTACCAACTTTTAAACATTGATGAAAATCTAAGAAAAAAGAATTTTTTATCTTTTCGCAAAAATGAAGAACTTCAGGATGGTGAACTGTCTTTTCATTAAAATCATCATTCTTTTTATCCCAAAAATAACGCCTCAAGCATTTTGCTGTAGAGAAAAAATCGGCCTGTCCCTCTGCTGAGGCCCAACTATCTCGGCCATCCTTTACTCTCTTCTTTTTAGGATTCCCTCCTAAATGATGACCTAGCTCATGACACAACAGCCCCAAAAGAAGGTCTTCACTCATTTCCGGGTACGAAAAAAGCCCAGATTTAATAACAATCATAGGCGATGAGTCTCGATGAAAAGTAGCATAAATATCGACTAAAGAGCTTTTAATTAAACGCAATTTCAGCTTGCGCCCATCAAGCTCTCTTTGAAAAAGATGAGAAATCTCATGAGTTAAATCTGTCGACACCTCTTCCATTGCTTCAATGAAATTCAATGAGCAAAATAAAAAAAAAGAAGTAAGAAAAAAGAATAAAGTCTTTCTTAACATAAATTAAATTTTTCCCTTTTTATTTTGAAAAAGACATGAGAAAAAATATCTATTTTCATGAGCTAAATCAATGCTAAAGCAGAAATAAGTTATTACAATAAAAAAATAAACCCAATTATGGGAAGGAGGAACACATGAAAAATAAATTAACTGTTTTATTAGGAGTCTTTTGCACTTCTCTTGCTCTTAGCGCCGCAGTTGCACCTGCTCCTATTAAACGAACCATTGCAGTGAGTCATGTTTACATCCCTTACGGTTTTGACTCAAATGACACCAGTACTCTTCTCCTCGAAGGAGCTTTTCCCAATTTATGCTATCAAAACCCAGAAGCAAAAGTCACCCACGAAGGTAACAAGATCAACATTGAAATGACGGCCACTTATCGCAAACCTGGCAATGCTCAGTGTGCACAATTAGTTCTACCTTTTGTTCAGCAAGTGAGCCTTGGAATTCTCGATCGTGGAAATTACGAAATTGTTGTTAATGAAGGATCAATGGAAGAAAAACGAGAAGGTCTTTATATTGAAGAAGCTGCTAGCCATGCGGTAGATTCTTATGTTTATGCCAATGTTGAATATATTGAAAAGAAAGAAGATTCAAGAACAGTCACACTAGTTGGATATAATCCAAGTGACTGCTTTCAGCTTAAAGAAGTGGGAGTATTTAACAATGACAAAGACACATACTCGATTACTCCTATTATGGAACAAGTCCGTGCCCACTGCCCTATGAAGATGACTCCTTTTCGCTATGAAGTGGAAATTCCTAAGAGCCTAAAAGTTCGCCAGGCCCTTCTTCATGTAAGAAGTATGAATGGGAACTCTGTTAACACGCTTTTTAATAACCACTAAAAAGTAAGTTTTAGGTCATAGCATGGAGTTTTTTCGATTTCATGCTATGGTCTTCGTTATGAAAAAATCAATTATCCTCCTTACTTTCACCTTCATAACGACATTTTCCTCTCTTCAAAGCACTGTTCTCAATAATGACTACCATAAGCAGATTTCTTTATTTCGCCAGGCCATTCTTCTCGAAAAAGAAGATAATTTTTCTAAAGCAAATCATCTCTATGCCCAAATTGAACAACCTCTTTTTAATAACCTCGATTACTTTTATTTCTCAAAAGCGAGAAGCTTTATTAAGGAAGAAGGACAAAAGACTACAGAACTTCTTCTTCATTACGAACAACTAAATCGTTTTAGCGAAATAAAAAATATTCCTTCTTCTCAAGAGGATTTTAAAAAGCTAAGAGAGACCTACGAAAAAAAGCTTATTGAGCAGTTCATTAAAGAAGAGCAATATTTTTGGGCCCTTAAGATCATCGAAAATAGCACTAATCCCTCTAATTATCTTTCAAGTTATTTTTCTGCCTTAGAAAAAACAGGTCAGCAGAGCAAGGTTAATATTCTCAACATGGTTGCTCCTCTCAAAAAAGAAAACTCTCTTTCTGATGAAAAAGACTCTCCAGATAAAAAAAATCTCAAAAATCTTTTTAAAAAAGTTGCTCAAAATGAAAAGGCCCCCTCTTTTACTTCTTTTGAAAAAGAAGTAGAAAAAATTTATCAGGCCAATCATCTACGCAAAGAATTTATAAAAAACAGAGATCTTCTACCCACTTCTACTCTCTATAAACTTTTTCACCTCGCTTGGAATCTCTTTGAATATCAAGACGCAGAGAAATTTGGCGAAGAAATACTTAAGCAGCGAAAGGGTTTTGAAAAACTCGATTCTCTTTATTATTTTATGGGACGCCTCTATCTCGATAAAAAAGAATATAAAAAGGCAGCTTCTTTTTTTCAAAAGAAATTAGATTTATTTGAATTAGACCCTCTTCATGAACATACTCTTTTTTATCTGGGTATGACTTTTCATCTTATGAAAGAAGAGAAGAAGGCCTCTCACCAATTGAAAGATTATTTAGCGCAATATCCTGATGGCCAACATGTTAGTGCCGCTTATTATTTTTCAGACCAAGAAGAAAAGCTTATCTCTCTAAAAACTTATAGCTATTATCACTTTCTCAAGAGCAAGGGAGAAATCTCACTACCAACTGAAGTGAAAAATAAAAAAGAAGAAAAGATCGCCTACTCTTTTTCTATTGAAGAGATGATTAAGATTAAGCAGGCCGAGGAGTTTCTTCTTCTTGGTGATTTTTCGAGCATGTTAAAAATACTAAATAGCTTCTCTCTTAATGAAAAAAATATTTCTTTTTTCCTTAACTACAAAGAAAAAGTCCCCTCTCCTCTTCCTCTTGATGCAATGGAGGAATATCTCAAGTTTATCATTAAGATTAACCCCTTTTATAATATAAATTTTTTTGAACTCTATCCTCGACCAGAGAAATACAAAGTGGCCATTGAAAAGGCCATGAAGGAACTCAATATTAAAGAAGAAGAACTCGACCCTCTGCTTATTTTTTCTCTAATTCGCCAAGAGAGTCTCTTTGGAATCACGGCAACTTCTTCTGTTGGAGCTTTTGGACCAATGCAACTTATGTCTTATACGGCAGATAAAACAAAAAAAAAGCTCAAGAAAGAAACACTTGATTATCAAAATTTTGAAGACAATATTCTGATGGGAGTGGCCCATTTTTATGAACTCTACCAAAAATATAACAAAAACCTCATTTACACTCTTTGCGCTTACAATGCAGGATCTCACCATCTCAAACGATGGATTAAAGCACGAGGGGATCTTCCTAAAGAGATTTTCATTGAACTCATCTCTTTTCAAGAAACACGACTTTATGTGAAAAATATTTTCCGCAATTATTTTATCTATCAACTTCTCTACAGAGAAAAAGAAAAAAATCTTAAATTAACTTGGCAAGGTCTTTTCAATTAGTTCATAATTTAAAAATGAAAAAAAATATTCTTTTTTA
>CALDHR010000121.1 GCA_937898585.1 uncultured Oligoflexia bacterium | reverse complement strand
AAATCTTACTTATGTTCTTAATAATGTTTTTGGCTTTGGAGGAACCAACTCTTCTGTGATATTCAAAAAAGTCTAAATTTATTTAATCACAGTTTGAGGAGGAGGATCCATTGAAACTAGAGCAACATCTCTCATTTTTTGCCGAAAGTGACCCCGAAATATTTAATTTTTGTAAAAAAGAGTTTCGTCGTCAAGAAGATGGCCTAGAGCTTATCGCCTCAGAGAACTATACTTCTTTGGCCGTCATGCAGGCGCAAGGCTCTTGGCTTACGAATAAATATGCCGAAGGCTATCCAGGAAAGCGTTACTATGGCGGATGTGCTCACGTTGATGAAGTGGAATCAATGGCCATTGAACGCGTCAAGAAGCTCTTTGGTGCTTCTTTTGCCAATGTACAACCTCATTCTGGCTCGCAGGCCAATATGGCCGTTTATATGGCCCTTCTCAAACCACAAGATAAAGTTTTGGGGATGGATCTTTCTCAGGGAGGACATCTCACTCATGGAGCAAAGGCCAACTTTTCGGGAAAACTCTACGATATTGTCAGCTATGGGTTAGATGCTAAAAGTGAGCTTATTGATTATGATGCTGTTGAAGAGATTGCTCGGCGCGAGAAACCCAAAATGATTATTGCGGGGGCCTCGGCCTATTCGCGCGCCATTGACTTTGCTCGCTTTAGGCAGATTGCTGATGGAGTGGGTGCTTACCTCATGGTAGACATGGCCCATATTGCAGGTCTTGTGGCCGCAGGAGTCCATCAATCTCCTATGCCTCATGCACATGTGGTGACAAGTACAACGCATAAGACATTGCGAGGACCACGAGGTGGGATCATTTTAACAAATGATGCTGACTTGGCCAAAAAATTTAACTCTTTGATTTTTCCAGGGATCCAAGGTGGTCCGCTGGAGCATGTTATTGCGGCAAAGGCCGTCTGTTTTGGAGAGGCACTCCAAAAGAGTTTTATTGACTACCAAAAGCAAGTTGTCCTCAATGCACAAAAAATGAGTTCCTATTTGAAAGAGAGAGGAGTTGAGCTTGTGAGTGGGGGAACTGATAACCATCTGGTTTTAGTTAAGCTCGAAAATCTTCACTTAACAGGGAAAGAGGCCGAGGCCCTACTTGATAAAGTTCACATCACCTGTAATAAGAATATGATCCCTGGCGATAAACAAAGTCCCTTTGTGACTTCTGGGATTCGTTTAGGAACACCGGCCATTACGACACGTGGATTTAAAGAAAAAGAAACAGAGCTTGTCTCTGAGTTCATGTTAAAAATATTAAAAAATAGTCAAGATGAAGCGATCTTGAAATCAGTTAGAGAAGAAGTCATGGCGCTTTGTTTGAAGTTTCCCATGTACCCCTCTCTGAGTTAGCTAGGAATTTAGAATGAAGAATAGGCACAAGGCGCGCGTGTATGCGTTTCAATTTTTGTATCGTCTGCAATTGGAATCTTTTGCCAGTTTAAAAGAGCAATTGCTTGATAGCGCCGATGGGGTGCGCCTTTTGCCTGCTATTATTGAAGAATTTGATACATTGATGCTCCCAGCATCGATGCCGAAAAATGAAGATTATCGTTTTGCACGCAAGTTAGTAGAAGTCGTTTTAACTCGCTATAGTGAGATTGAAAAAGTTTGCCAGGATAATGGAGCGAGTGTTTCTAAAAATCGCAATATGGCCGTAGATTATACTATTTTACTTTTAGGGACGGCCGAGTTTATTTCCTTTCCAGAGACACATGAAAATATTATTATTAATGAGATGGTTGAATTGGCAAAAGAGTTTTCAACGAAAGATGCTTTTAGTTACATCAACCGCGTTTTAGATAGTATATCCAAAGAGGTCCGTCGTTGAATTACGAGCTACTTAGTTTTTTTAATCCTCATCTCTACGTTCTTTTTTGGCCAACATCTTTTGGTATCAATTCTCCTTATTATAAAACTCTTTATTATTTAACCAGTGGGCATATTCATCATTTTGAAAGAAACCCCAATTTTGAGACTTCTGTTAATGCTCACTTTTTTCCTTATTTTGACCGCCAGCTTTTAATGATTTTTGTTCAAGAGATGGACATCTTAAAAAAACAAGAAGAGCTTATCTTTTCCATGATAAAAGGTCATGTGGAGAATAGTAGTTTTTTGCGAGATGATGGAACTAACCAGCGCAAAGAGGCCATTATTTTGCACGAGATGCAAGAGGCATTTCCCAAAGGTTTCTTGGGGCGGTTAAATAATCTCTTTGAACAAGTAAAACTTATTTCTGCAAAAGATTAAAGACTTATTGTTCTATAATTTTTTTCATAACGAAGTTCTTTTTATTAATCTCTTATTATTTTAAAGTTGCTCTGTCTGGGAAGGGGGATCATTTTAGGGTTGATGACAATCGTTATGCTTTCATCATTTTTAAAAAAAATCATTTTGATTTGTGAACGAGAATATTTCCCAAGTGAGAAATGATGTCTAACTCCAAAAGAAGGATATGTTACGCGAATATCATCATTGTAAGAGACCTCAACTTGTGCATCGACATCATTTTGATTTTTTTGAGTGGAGATCTTTTCTTTTTTAAAATCCGTAATAGAGCTCTCTGTTTGATTACAACTAAGAGAGTAAGAGGAGGCCGGTCCTTGAAAATTAGAAATCTCAAATTTTTTTAGTAATGTATAAAAAGAATTTGGAGCAATAGGATGTTGACTCCTGCGCATTGACTTAAGAGGGTTAAGTTTTCGTCTTTTAACTGTTTGCTGTTGCTCTCTTTCATTATCATTATCATTATCATGATAATGTTCGTGGCCTTCAATAAACAATCTTGTTGCCAAGAGAGAAATAAAAAAAATTGTTTTAGCAAAAAAAAGCATAAGAGTTCATCCTTGAAAAAAATAGTTTTT
>CALDHR010000120.1 GCA_937898585.1 uncultured Oligoflexia bacterium | reverse complement strand
ATCGCGCATCATCTGTAAATAAAAGTGGATATTATGAAAGGTTAAAAGCTGCCCCGCTAAATACTCTCCTACGCTAAAGAGATGGCGAAGGTAAGCACGTGAGTAACGATGGCAAACGCGACAAGAACAGTTCTCATCAATAGGTTTTTTATCTGTCTTAAAAATGGCATTTTTTATATTAATAGGACCGTATTTCGTAAACACTTGGCCATTTCTTGCGTTCCGCGTAGGCAAGACACAATCAAACATATCAAGACCACTTTTGACTCCTTCAAGAATATCCAGAGGACGTCCTACACCCATGAGATAGCGTGGTCTCTCTTCAGGCATCTGATGGACAAAAGAGTGCAGAAATTCAAACATCTCTTCATTTTTCTCACCAACAGAAAGACCTCCAAGGGCCATCCCCTCGACACCCATTTTAAGAAGTTCGTCGAGACAGTATTTTCCTTTTTCAAGGTCTAGGCCTCCCTGGACAATACCAAAGAGAGATTGATGATCTTGTAGTTTAAAGTCACGGCATCTCTTGGCCCAGCGAAGTGTTCGAAAAACGGCCTCATCCAAACGCTCAGGAGAGCAAGGAAGGGCCGGGCAATCATCAAAGGCCATAACAATATCAGCACCGAGATCTCGCTGAATTTCCATAGACTTCTCTGGTGTCAAAAAATGCCTTGAACCATCAAGGTGAGATTGAAAATGAACCCCTTCTTCTGTAATTTTATTTAAGGAAGAGAGTGAATAGACTTGAAAACCACCTGAGTCTGTCAGCATACTGCGATTCCAGCTAATAAACTCGTGAAGCCCGCCCATTTCTTTGACAAGCTCATGTCCTGGACGCAAGTAAAGATGATAAGTATTGCCTAGAATAATAGAAGCACCCAATTCTTCAAGATTTTCTTGCCAGAGGGCCTTGACGGAACCTCTCGTTCCTACAGGCATAAAAACAGGGGTTTCAATTTTCCCATGGGCCGTCTCTAAGATTCCTGCTCTGGCCTTTTGAGATGTTGCTTCTACGTGAAACGAAAGAGAATTTTTTATAACCTAACCTCGCGTTCGATGGGGGCATCAAGGGCCACCAATGTCTCTGTAGACTGAATCTCGGCGATAGGCTGTAGTTTTTCAATCAAAAAGTAATGCAATTCCCTCATTCCCTTGGTTACTACTTTGGCAAAAAGGTTATATTTTCCAGTGGTATAAAAGACTTCAATAACTTCAGGAAGTTTATTTAATTGCTCAACGGCAGCGGTATAATCTTTGGCAGTGAGAAGATTAATCCCCACAAAAGCGACAATTCCTAGACCTAGTTTTGGCATATCAATAACAAGTTTTGACCCTTTAACAACGCCGGCCTCTTTAAGCTTGTTCATTCGAACATGGACAGTTCCCCCCGATACATTCAGTTCGCGTGCAACCTCCTGATAGGACTTCCTTGAGTCTGAAAGTAGCTGCTGAAGGATCTTTTTATCCAAATCATCGACGTCAAAAAGTACAGGGTCTTGTGGCAAAATCATGAATCTCTCTATTCCTTAAAGATGACCATTAATAAAATGCATTGCGCAATAAAAAAGTATGTATATATTAAATACAAAAGAAATGAAATCTATTCTATTAACAAAAAACTTTTAAATTTTTTTTATTTAAGGATATTGGTAACAACATGTATTCATTTGAGGAATTTCTTCAATGGTTTTTCTTTTCCTTCCCCATCTGCTTTAGCCCGGGGCCGGCCAACATCTATTGTACAGATTTAGGACGCCGCTTTGGCATCAAAAGATCTCTTCCTTTTGTCTTGGGCATCCTCACTATTGTAGGGGCCTATTCTATTTTAGCAGGCATTTTCTCCAATTTTCTTATGCATGAGTTCTCAATGGGCTTTAAGATTCTAAGAATTGCAGGATGTTTTTATCTCTTTTTTCTCTGCTACAAGCTCTTTAATTCATCAAAGAAGATTAAATCTTCAAGCGATAAAGAAGATAAACCTCCTCGCTATATTGAAGGAGTTCTCTTTCAAATGGTGAATGTAAAATATATTACTTTTGCCATTATGTGTTTTACTCAATTTTTAGATTTGGATGAACCTTCATTCTATGAGATTTTATATCTTACCATTGGAAATCTCACCATGAGTTGTTGCGTCTATCTTTTCTGGCTTCGCTTTGGAAAACTCATTGTAACAAAATATAACTCTCCAAGGGCCCTCAAGATCCAAAATTACATCTTTTCCTTGGCCCTTTTTATTGTCAGCATTTTACTGACAGTGGAGAGTATTAAAAACCTCACTTCTCACATTTAACATCAGCTTTCTTTCCTATTTCTTGAATTAAGAAAAGTAATCTTGCATCATATCCTCTTCGTTTTTCTATTTGCTCGGGAAGAAACTGATAAATCCATCGAATCAGATGAAGAGGAAAATCTTCTTCTCCTTCTCTTTGGATAATAGATGCTTGGAAACTTGGACTAAAGTAATTTTTCAAAATACCAAGCAGTTTTTTCTCTTCTTCTGATAAATCTTTTTTTAATTTCAACTCTTCTATTTTTGCCACCTGCTTTCCATTGCTATACTCATGTAAGATATCAATAACTTCCTTTACTTTAGATAGCCCCTCTTCTACTAATCCCAAAGATCTCTCTGACATCTCTGGAACAAGTTCAACTTCTTCAATCTCAATTTCTTTTCCCTTTTCAACAAGAGCAATTTTTTCATCAACTTCTTTTCTCAACTTATCTTCCATATGAGTAAAGAAATGATATCGCTTAATTATCTCATTGCGAGACAAAGATCTTTTTGTTTCCATTTCACGTTCAAAGGCCTCGTTGTAGTTACCAAATCGTTGGTGCGCACTACTGTCTTCATAAAAAAAGACAAGAGCATTTTTTTGACATTCAACACGACCTTTTCCTTGAAGGTCAGGAAGTATCACTTTTAAATTTGAATCGCAGGTTAGTCCATTTGATGCCGTCATTAAGATTAAGTTGCCATCACTTCCTAAATGTCTTCTAGAGGCCTTCTTGACTTCCACCGTTCCTGAAAGATGAACTTTCCCTGAAACAACAACCCTATTGCTATAAATATTTTCTCTCTTTTTTTGAAGAACAGGATCAAAGGTTAAGTATTTTCCTACTTCAACAACTAGTTTTCCTGATTCTCCTTGATGATAATCTCCCGTAATTTCTAGACGATTATTTGGGCGATAATCCATTGGGTGAACACCCTGCTCATATCCCCCCATACTTACTAATTCTCCCCCATTATTGATAAACTCCCTTTCTACAAGATTTATCTCTCCTCGTCCTCGAACGATGCCTTTCTCCAGCTGAATTTTTTTTGCGTGGAGGGTCCCTTGTTCAAGAACAATATTTCCTTCTTTAATATTGATATCTCCCCAATATGTTCTCATTTTTTGAAAACGAACATTATCGAGAAAATGCTGATCACTGGGATGCTCACTTGAAACATATTCAGCATAAAGGGGGAAAAAATAGTCTCTGAAAAATTCTTCACTTGTTATTTTTTCCGGATGCTCTCTTAAAAAAAGAATTTTTTCTAATTTTTTTCTGTCTTCT
>CALDHR010000119.1 GCA_937898585.1 uncultured Oligoflexia bacterium | reverse complement strand
TTAAACGCGGTAAAAAAGTCGAAGTACTTTTTGAAAGAAAAAATAAAAGAGGGCTTCACGAAGGTCACACCAGTAACTTTCTTAAAGTTGAGCTGCATCCAGATGAAAGCAGAAAGGGTGAGAACTTCGCCAATGCTTTTTGTGAAGTTGAACTCACCCATTATGATAGTGAAAGAAAAATATTAGTGGCCAAAAATTGATTTCTTAAAAACAATCTCATCTCTCTGTGGCCCATAAGTATAAACGGCCACGGGAGTTTGAGTCATCTCTTCAAAAAGATTTAAATAATTAACGAAATTCTCATCATCCATAGAAACTTTTTGAAAACCTTTTACTTTCTTGTAAAGTGGTTTTGCTTTGGAAAAATCTATTCCCGGAAAGGCCGTCTCTATTGTTTTTCCTTCGTACTCATAAGCATAGCAGACATCAAACTCATCAAGTCCCTCTAGAATATCGAGTTTTGTCACGGCCAAGCTGGTAATCCGTGAGCATTTAACACCGTAGCGCAGTAGCGGAAAATCAATGCTCCCACAGCGACGAATTCTACCCGTCGTTGCACCAATTTCACCACCTTTTTGCTGTAAGTAAGATCCTCGCTCATCAAAATATTCTGTAGGAAAAGGACCGCTTCCTACACGTGTGGTATAGGCCTTCACAATACCCAGCACCTCGTGATCACCCATAGGCATACAGCCCGTATAAAGTCCTCCTACGGCCGTATTGGAAGACGTCACAAAGGGATAAGTTCCATAATCCACATCGAGAAGAACTCCTTGTGCCCCTTCAAAAAGAATTTTATTTTCCTCTTTTTGGCGCAATTCATCCACAAGAGTAAAAGTATCTTTCAAAAAAGGAGCAATCTTTTGTCCTAAAAGAAAAAGATCTTCTGTCTCTTGTTCAAGTGAAGGATATTCAATTTTGTAAAGAGAATCAAAGAGAACTTTTTTTTCGCCAAAGATTTTTTCCAATTTTTCATGCAATATTTTTTTATCTTCATAAGTAGGACCAATTCCCTTTCCCGTCGTTCCGATCTTACTTTCAGAAGAACTACTTCCCTCGCGAGCAGCATCCAGTAGACGATGATAACTTGTAATGACAGGCGCACTTAAAGAGATGGCCAAATTCTTAGGAGTAACTTCATGATGCAGAGAAACTCTCTCATACTCTTGCCAAAAAGCACGAGGATCAAAAACCACACCATGAGAAATAATATTGAGTGTATGAGGATGCAAAATTCCAGAGGGAATAAGGTGGAGAACCGTTTTCACCCCATCAACGATGATCGTATGACCAGCGTTATTACCACCTTGATAGCGAACAACCGCACAGGCCTTACTGCTAAAAAGATCTGTTAACTTGCCCTTTCCCTCGTCTCCCCACTGCAAACCAATGATGGATAGATAATTTTTATTCACGACTTTATCCCTATGCTTTAGGAAGTACCTCAAAGAGGTGATTTCCCTTTGAAAAATAAGTCTCCATTACTTCGACGGCCAACTGACTCACGCGCTGTTGGGCCTCCTTCGTGCTGGCACCTAAGTGTGGTGTTAGTACCACAGACGGGTTTCTACGCCACTTTGAGTCCTGAGGCAACGGCTCTGTTTCAAAAACATCAAGAGCAGCGCCAGCAATCTTTTTTTCTTCTAACAATTTTGCAAGATCATCTTCTTTTAAAATTCCCCCGCGAGAAGCATTCACAAGATAACTCTCTGGCCTCATACACGAGAGCTCTTTTGATGTAATAAGATTTCTTGTTTTTTCCATTAACGGAACATGAACTGTTACAATATCGGCCCAGCTAAAAACTGAACTCAAATCAGAACTGGGCCTGGCATAAGAAAAAGGAGATTCTTTGATAAAAGGATCGTAAAATTTTACTTCAACATCAAAGCCTGCAAGCCTCTTACAAACAAGCTGACCAATTCGCCCAAAGCCAATGATTCCAATTTTCTTTCCCGTCATCTCTTCTCCCATAAAAAGAGATTTTTCCCACTGAACCGCTCTTCCGATCTAATTGGCCGTAGGAATTTTTCGCAATAAAGAAAACATTAAGGATATAGCGTGTTCTGCGGCAGAATTATTATTGGCCCCCGGTGTGTTAGAAACTAAAACACCACGCTTCTGACAACTTGCAAGATCAATATTATCCACCCCTTCTCCGGCCCGAATCACCAGTTTTAAATTTTGGGCCCGACTTAGAAGATCTTCATTTACCTTTGTGGCCGAACGAACGACCAGGCAATTTACTTCAGGGAGAATTTGATTGAGTTCATCAGGTGTTAATTTTTTTTTGTTACGCGCTACTGAAAAATTTGAAAGCTTGCTAAGCTTTTCAAAGGCCTCACCATCAAATCCATCGGCCAGTGCTACTTGTACTAAATTCATTCAAAGAACCCCTTTGCTATGGGAAAATTAAAAAGATAAGACATTCTTCTGTGCTATCAGATAAACTCTCATTATTTAATAGAAAAGAAAGGTTCTTCTTTGAAAAGACAAAATAAAAAGTCACTTTTTCTCTCTTCCGCCAAAATAAGCAGCGCAACACTTATTAGTCGTCTTTTAGGCCTTGTGCGTGAACAACTCATGGCCCACCTCTTTGGTGCATCGCTTCTCACCGACACCTTTCTTGTGGCCTATCGCATCCCTAACCTGCTTCGCGATCTGTTTGCAGAGGGAATTTTTTCCATGGCCTTTATCCCCACCTTCACGGAGGCCAAACAGCAAGGAATAGAAAAAGCGCGAGAACTTCTCTGGGCCCTTTTTATCGCCCTGGGCCTTATTACGGGATCTATTGCTCTTTTTGTTATTTTATTTTCCACGGAGATTGTCGGCTCCTTTGCTCCTGAATTTAAAGAACACGCCGAGGCCCTTCTTTTATGCAGCAACCAGACAAAAATCATGGCAATCTTTCTGCTACTTATTTCTTGGACGGCCCTTATTAGCGGCGCTCTCAATACTCATAAAATTTTCTTTCTTCCGGCCCTGGCCCCGGCCATCTTTAATTTTTTTATGGTCTCCGGGGTTCTCTTCTTTTACTATTTAGCGCCCTATGCTCACTTTAACCCCATTTATGCCCTCTCTCTTTCCGTCACAGTGGCCGCTATTTTTCAACTTCTCATGGTCTTTATCCCATTGACCTCTGTGCACTTAAGTTTTAAGTGGCCTAAAAAAATTTGGAGTTCTTTGACCCTCAAAGTTTTTAAAAAAGTTATTCCAGGTCTCGTGGGGATGGCGGCCAACCAAATTAACTTGCTCATCAATACTATTTTGGCAACCCAGTTTGTAGGTGCTGTCTCTTACCTCAATTATGCTTTTCGCCTCTACCAATTTCCCATTGGTGTCTTAGGCGTCTCTATTGCCAGCTCAAACTTGGTTCATTTTTCTCATGCATGGAAGGAAGGCAATAAAAAAGAGGCCGCTGATTTTCTTCACTCTAGTCTTCAGGCCTCGCTTGTTTTGATGCTTTTGGCCCTTTCCTACGTAATTATTTGCCATGAGGAACTAGTTTTTCTTGTCTTTCAACGCGGAGCATTCTCCTCCTCTGATACCATTGCCACGGCCCAGGCCCTCCTCCTCTACTCTCTTGGATTGCCTTTCTACGGGCTTCAAAAAGTTCTCACGCCTGTTTTTTATACCATTGATGAACAAAAGAAGGCCGTCTTCTTCTCCCTTTGCTCTATTGGACTCAACATTGCTTTTTCTTTACGCTTTGCTCCAGAATATGGTCATAAGGCCCTTGCCCTAGCACAAAGCGTTGCCGTTTTTCTCAATGCCCTCCTACTTTTTTTCACTTTGAAGCGAGCAAAAATACTCAACTTAAGAAAATTTTTTTCCAACAAAACCATTAAGCTTATCCTCATTATTTCTTTGGCCACCTTAGCTGGCAGTCAGGCCCAGAGGTTCTATGAGGGCAGCAGCCATTTTTTTCTGCTTTTTGCCAAATCAACTCTTTACTTTGGCCTTTTGCTAGTGCTTATGGTGATAAGTGGAGAACTCGGTCATTTTAAGAGGTTTCTCCGTCATAAATGATTTGAGAATTTCTTT
>CALDHR010000118.1 GCA_937898585.1 uncultured Oligoflexia bacterium | reverse complement strand
CAAGTCTAACCAATTTAGCTCCCCCCAACTCACTTCTCTTGGAATTATTCTGATGACTGATTATAGAGAAGATAAGAAATTGATACTGCTGTTATCATTAAAAAAGTCAGAATAATGATAAAACTAAATATTTGATTTCTTTTATCTGAGGCTTTGTTTTTTACAGATATTTCAGATCTGACTTTTTTTATATATTTTTTTCTATCATATGCAACTTGCCGTATTTTTTTTAATTCCTGTACTTGATCTGAAGGGTAGATTTTATCTTTGATAAGAGAGTTTATTTTTTTTAGAATAATCTGCAGATCTGACTCTTTCTTTATATTGTCAATTTTAAAAAAAAGATTTTTTCTAAGATCTGAGAAGTCTATGTCTAATATATTCAGATCTGCCAAAATGCTTTCTGATGATTTTTTCATTTTAATCCTTTTTTGTTTTTATTAATATGTACGATACGTATATATTAATAAAAGATCAAAAGAAGGAATTTTTTTCTTATTTAAAAGGAGAGTCTAATGAAAAAAAAAGTAGGAAGACCAATTCACCTTCCCTCTCCATGGGGTGAGTTAGCAAGAGCTTTAGGAGGAACAAAAAAATTATCTGAAAGATTGTTGGTCTCAGGTGCAACAATAAATAGATGGGCCAATAAGGTTCATGACCCATCAGGATTAGTTAAAAAAGAAGTAAGGAAGTTATGTAAAATTTACAAAATTAAAACAAATTTATGATGAAATTTATTTAAAATTAACAATGTTAATAACTTTTGCAAGATGGTTTTTTGATAAATGAGCATAACGATGAGTCATTTCGCTTTTTGAGTGACCAAGAATCTTTTGAAGATCATATATGTTTCCTCCGTTCATCATAAAGTGACTAGCAAAAGTATGGCGAAGGTCGTGAAATCGTCCTCTACGTACAATCTTTGCTTTCTCTTGCATTAAGTTAAAATATCGATAGACATGATGAACATCAATAGGCGCTCCATTTTTTCTCACAAAAACATACTGAGATGACTTTGATTTTTTTAAAGAGGTTAAAAGATCAAAGATGGTATCATTCATGGGGAGATATCTTTTTTCACCTGTCTTTGTTGTATCTCTTAATGAAAATTGATCTCTTGTGCGAGAAACTTCAATTGTTTTTCTCGTTAAATCGATTTTATCCCAGCATAGTCCAGCAAGTTCACCTCTTCTCATTCCTGTGTTGAGTGCAGCAATAATAAAATTGATCATCTCATCATTTTTATTGGCCAAGAGAATTTTTCTTATTTCTTCAGATGTAAAAAAAATTGTTTCAAAGAAATCTTCTCGAAGCTTCTTTGACCCCAGGAAAGGATTTTTAAGGACAACTCCTTCAAGAAGGGCCTGATTCATTATTTTTTTTAATGTTCCTGTTATATGGTTTATGCCTGAATTTTTATGTCCATTTTCTTTTAGACGAAGAATAAGATTATTAAGGTGATTCATGTTAATTTTTTTCATCTCGACATTACCAAAAAAAGGTAGCATATGTCGTCGAATTCTCCCTTCGTGGCCTTGATAAGTTCTAAAAGAAAGACTCATCTTTATCTGTCCTTCAAGATAGTTTGTTGCAAAATCTTTAAATAAAATATTCCCCATTTTACTGAAAGTTGCTAAATGTGAACTTGATTTTAATCTTTCGATTATCATTATACTTTTCCATTCTTTAGCATCCTTTTTTTTGGAAAATCGAGGACTTTTTATTTCACGTCCTTCAACATATATTTTTTCGCGATAAAATATATTTCCTTTTTTATTTTTTATAATCTCCATTTTCCCCTCACTTTTTTACTTAAGACCTACGACATGAACGACAATTAACAACTTATGAAAAGCAAGGTCGTTAATGTCGTAGGTCTTGTTGATCCGTATTCATCATCCATGTTTCAATAGAACCATTTCGATCAATTTTTATAAGATCTTTTTTAATGAGGTATTCCTTAGCAAACTCAATTTCTTCCTTTTTAGCATTTCTATTAAAGAGATCTCTAATTTGAGTCCTGGTTAATTGTTTATTTGAAGTGCTAAGGTGCTTAAGAATTTTATGAGCAATAGAATTTTCTTTTGTATGAGAAAAAATCTTTAAAGAGGTTTTCTCTGAAAAATCCCAGATAGACTTTGCTGCAATTAAATCTTCTGGAATGATAATGTTCCTTTGATCCGAGAGAGCATAGATGCTGCTTATTTTTAGAATTTGAGCAGGAGCTCTAGATGAAATATTATCAATAATAGGATCACCTCGCTCCCTTGATAGATCATAGTAAACTTCTTCCCATATTTTTCTTGTATCATGATTAAAAATTATCCTTCCTTCAATTTTTTTTCCTGAAATTAATTTTTTAAGATCTTCTTGGAAAGAAACCTCATGTATATTTCCACCAAAAGGAAGAAGCTTGCTTCGAGATGAATAGGTCCAAAGAAATCTATTAGCAAAGCCATTGAAAATTTCAATCGTTGATAAAAATTTTTTTAACTCTTGCTCTGTAATATGGCCAATCATAGAGATATGAGGAGAGGAGACATGGATGGGATTATTTTTAGTCATGATAGATAGATTTTTGCTATCCCATGCCTCTCTAATAACTTGAGAAATTACATTTCCTTCTCGTGTTATTTTTTTGAGAAGAGAAGAGAATTCTGCTTCTAGCAAAAGAACTCTTTTATCTTGAGTTGTTTTTTCATCTGCATCTCTCAAGTGAAAAAGAAGTCCCTCGCCACTAGAAAGTCCTGATTGAATTCCACCTTTAATCCATTGAGTATCAGCAAAAGATTGATGTTCACAGACTTCTTCTTTAACAATTCTCTCTATATGGTTCCAGGAAGTTCCTTTTCTAGACCAAGAGCTTTGCCCTACGATAACGCAAAAAAGATTTGTAAAGAGTTTGGTGGACTCAACTTGGTAAAAACATTTATCTCCATAGATATTTCCTACAGCAGTTAATAGTTGCAGAAGAAGGGCCTCTTTTGATGATTCTGTATGAGGGAATATTTTTTTTACAATATCACCTATTGGTCCAGAGAAGGCCTTTTCGTCAACAAGGAGAGGTTCGCTCTTTAATGCGGGCCTATATTGGGAGATGCTCTTTGATATAGAGAGAACTTCCTTCGTACTCAACTGTGGAGAACATTTTATTTCATTTTCTTTTAAAATTGCGACAGAGATTGCTTCTGCTGAGGCCCCTTTTCTTCTCATTGTTCCTGCAAGGGTGGTTAGATAGTTATTTCTTCCTCCTTCCGTAATGAGCAAGGAAGATGAAGAAAGTGCATTGTTTTCTTTTTGTGGAATATTGATTTTATCAATAAGCCATTGAGGTATATCGATTATTTCTTTTTTGTGAGGTATTCCATTTTTCCAGTGATAAATTCTTTGGGAGTGATGCCTGCTGGGGGGAGCAATAATCATTCCGTTGTTGGATTTAAAATCAAGACCTGGTAGAAAATTGTTTTTATTAGAGGAGACTAATTTATTATATTTAAAATAAAGGTGCTGCCCATTTCCTCCGCTTAAGCACTGAAGGGTATTAGGTAAATTTTCTTGCAGTAAAGCGAGTCCATTTTGGGAATCATTTCTTGGATCAATATCGAGAACGGAGATATTAGAAATCTCTCCTGTTCTAATAGCAATATTAGATTCAGGATGTTTATGTTTCCACCAGTTTTCTATTGTTTCGATAGAGTTGCTACTTCCATGCAATCCATTTTTTAAAATTGGATGTTTTCCCGGAGAAGGACACGTTGAATAGTGACATGAACAAATGCCATTTTTAATTCCATAGATCGGTAAAACGAAAAAACCCATTTTTTGGTAATACAAAGCAAAAGAGAGTAATTCTCCCATAATAATCCTCCAATTTAAGATTGAAGGCCTGCTTGATCTTTGACTTTATTCTTGGTAATTAAATATTGCGGGTATTCAAATACCAAAAAGAGCTTGATGGCAGACCTTATTTATTAAATAATTCTGCCATTAACTCATTTTTTGATTTTCTTTTAACCAAATCATCACTTCTTTCAAATCAAAACGAACGAGTCTACCAACTTTTAAAAATGGTATTTTCTTTTTAAAGCAGAGCTGTCGGATAGTTGATTGTTTGACATTTAAAAATCTGGCCATTTCAATTGAGTCTAAAAGGTTAACACTAACATCCATAGAACTTTTCTTCATGAGTCACTCCTTGTGTACGTTTGTTGAAGTTCATATAGATTATTTTACAGAGGTTTTTGTTTACCTGTAAACATTAATTTTCAAAAAATTAATGTTTTATGGGATAAGATCAATGGCGGATGCAATCTTTTGGGCATTGCTATTTTCTTTTGGATTTTTCTTTATATCTTTATCTATTAAGTTTAAGGCCAGAATGAGCGTTTTTTTTCCTTTAGTCGTTAATTCAAATTGAACTTTTTTTGTATTATTAGATATTCTTTTAATGAGGCCTTCTTCTTCGATTCTCATTCCTAATCGAGAGATAGCCGCTCTCTCGACTCCCATGTAGTTCATGATATCAATAGAGTAAGCAACTTCTTTCTCTTCGATAAAGTAATTTACAAGATAAATGAAGTAAAACTGCTGTGGTGAAATATTAATTTCTTTGAAAAGACGAGAGAATTTTTTTTCAATAGAATGAAATTTTTTAGTAATAGAAAAAAGAAGGTGAATAGAGGGAATTATTTCTTGATTCATATGACCTTTATTTTTTAAGTAGTCTTTATGAATTTAGAACAAAATTAATCAAAGGAAAA
>CALDHR010000117.1 GCA_937898585.1 uncultured Oligoflexia bacterium | reverse complement strand
ATTCCTGCTGAACCGCTCTTCCGATCTTTTCCGAGCCCAGAATTGCCGTGTAAAAAAATGGACGGATAAATTCGGCCAGGCCCTTTTGTCATGGCCTGAATAGAGGCGTAGGCCATATGGTTAGAAGGACCAATAATAAAGTTCTCAAAGGTTTTATGGGTGTCGAGAAGGATACCTGTGTGGTGATTTAAAGAGGGGCGTGCTGTGCTTTGTTCACGAAGCGTGCTGTTAGACCCTTTTTGTTCATGGGGTTGGTTAAAAATAAAGTCGAGAGTAAAGCTGGCCTCTTTCGCATTCGATTTTCCTGATTTTTCAGGAAGAGGAGAGGTGTTTTCACTTAAAAGTGTTAAGTGAACATCGTAGTCTTTGCCCAAAACTTGTAAAATAATTCTCTTTAGTTCTTCCATGAAAATTTTTTCAATCACGTTTTTGAGAAACTGCGAAGAGATGGAAAACTCAATGAGTTTGGGGGCCACTTGTTTTAAAAGAAGCACTTCCTGGAAATAAGCGGCATACTTTTGAGGGCCAAGTGCCTTTTTCAATTGCTGGTGAATCTCTTGATTGAGGAGTTTTAGGTGTTCGTCTTGCACCACTTCATGGTCCTCTTCTCTTGAGGGTTCAACAAGTGGGAGGTCTTCTTTTTCAGGAGAAGGATTTTCAAGAGCTGGTTCCTTTTTTTCCTCTGTCTCAGAGGAGAAAAAGAGTCCAAAGGGAAATTGTTGGTTTGACATGAATGGCCGTCCAAAAATAAACAATATTGAAGTGGGAGGAGGAATTTATCAGGCCATTTTCTCTTGATGTCAATTAGAGCTCCCTTTTTTTCTTGATTCTCAGCAAGATCAAAGGTACAAAACTTGGCCACGATGGTGAACAAAGATAATTTAAGGTTAAATTATGACAACAAAAAGAACTTGGCAACCCAAGAGAACAAAAAGACTAAGAGATCACGGTTTTCTTAAGCGCATGTCTTCAGCAACAGGAAGAGCGGCCCTTAAAAGAAGAAGACTTAAAGGACGAAAGCGCCTTGCAGTATCTGTTTACGCAAAATAAATTGAGTTACGCCTACCCTAAGTCGGCCAGGCTGTTAAAAAAAAGTGATTTTGATTCTCTCAAAAAGGGGCGAAGTCGCACCCGCATTTCTTTTGAATGGGGAAGTATTTTTTATCGCCGTCATGACGAAACAAAGGGTCGTTTGGGAATTATCATTAGTGGTAAATCCATGAATGCCGTTAGGCGCAATCGTATGAAAAGAGTGCTGCGCAATGAATTTAGACTTCTTGGAATTAAGAAAGTAGATGTTCTCGTGGCCATTTATCAGCGAATGAAACCTCCTCATGATGGGGAGCAATTTGTTCATGAGGTTAGAGGAAAACTCTTATCACTTGCAAAGGGGTCTAGTTGGAAGGATAGGGTAAAATGAAATTCGTATCGCATTTTTTTCTTTTCCTTATTTTTCTCTATCAAAAACTAATTTCTCCTCTCCTCGTGAAAAGCTGTCGCTATTATCCTTCTTGCTCTACTTATGGACAGACTTGTTTTCAGCGATTTTCTCCTCTGAGGGCCATGTTTTTGACAGTAAAACGACTTCTTCGTTGTCATCCCTGGGGAGGAAGTGGCATTGATTTTCCCCCTCAATAATTAAAGAGACAACTATTAATCTTAAGGTGAAAAATAATGGAATCTGATCAAAAGCGGGCCTTGTTGGCCGTCTCTCTAAGTGTCCTTGTCTTTATGGGATGGCAATATTTTTTTCCTCCGAATACTTCTGTTACTGTGGCCCCTTTATCTACAACAACAACGGAACAAGAAAATTTGTCGCAGACCTCTGCTAAAAAATCAGTATCAAATAGTGATGAATTAAAAGAAGAGAAATACGAGAGAAAAAATAAGCTCGTTGATTCTCATACAGCAGAAAATGAGCGCTTAAGACAGAGTTTTCATGCTGCTCGTTTCAAAGAAAATTCTTTTGAGATAAGTGGGCTTTTGCAAATTAAAAACTGGAAGTCAACGCATGCAAAAAAATCTCTCGATGATATATTAGGCGAGAGAGGTTCTGTACAGTTGCGTGTTCGACGAGAGCGAGATTCTCTTTCTCCAGAGGGAAAATTTGTTCCTTTTACGGAGAGCGAAGTATTATATGTTGATGAGTACAACGAATATGAACTGCGTTTTACTCCCGATGAAGCAACACAAGATCTTATCAGTGTTGAAGTAAAAAGTTTGCGTCAGGGAGAAGATGATTTAAAGTTAGAAGTCTTATTTGTTGGCCATTATGAAGGTCCAAAGGATACCGTTCCCTCTGAATATGTTTTTTATCAGACAGATACAAAACGCATTCCGCTAGATAAGAGCGAAAATAGCTCGGCCCCTCTTTATTGGGCCGGAGTTGATCGCCACCACCATCTTCTTGCAGTTATTTTTGGAGAAGATCGTCCTTATACTATTTTTAATGTCCATGAAAATGGAACTTTATTAATTTTTCCTCTCAAGGGAACAAATAAAGATGAAATTAAACTTATTTTTGCTGAGAAAAACTATACTCACTTAGAATCTCTTCATCATCATTTAGAGCTTGCTGTTGATTTCGGTTTTTTCGGTCTTTTGGCCGTTCCTATTTTAAAGGCACTACTTTTCTTTTACTATCTTGTTCCTAACTACGGTTTGGCCATCATCTTATTGACATTACTTTTGCGCCTTCTTACTTTTCCTTTGCAGTATCAGTCCTTTAAGGGAATGAAAAAGATGCAATTACTGGCCCCCCAGATAGCAAAAATCAAAGAACGCTATCCTGACGATGCTCCCAGGCAGCAGATGGAGACGATGCACTTATTTAAGAAATCAGGGGTTAACCCGTGGAGTGGCTGTTTACCTATGCTGCTACAATTTCCTATTTTTATTGCCTTTTATAAAGTTCTCTACAATGCCGTCGAGCTTATCGATGCGCCTTTCTTTTTTTGGTTACAAGATCTTTCAAGTAAAGATCCCTACTATGTGCTGCCTATTCTTTTGACGGCCTCTATGTTCTTGCATCAAAAAATGACACCCAATACATCAACAGATCCCAATCAACAAAAAATTATGATGTTTATGCCGCTTGTTTTTGGCTTTGTCATGAAAGATATGCCAGCAGGACTTTGCCTCTATTCTCTTGTCTCAACACTTGCAGGTCTTGTTCAGCAAATGGTGGTATTTAAAAGGCTGAAATGAAGGTAGCAGATCTTTTTTTGGCCGATAACTCGGCCATCATGGCCTGTGCAACAGGAAGAGGACCTGCGGCCTTGGCCCTTTTGCGTTTTAGTGGGACAAAAAAAGAATTATCTCAAATCGTTAAACAATGTTTTTCGTTTTCACTAGAAAAACTCACCTCTCGGCGCAGTAGTTGTCGCAAACTTATTTA
>CALDHR010000116.1 GCA_937898585.1 uncultured Oligoflexia bacterium | reverse complement strand
TAAAGGTGCAACTTTGGCCGATAAATTTAAGAAATTTTTATGAAATGAAAGAATAATCATCGTAAAAGAGCAAATTTGCTCAACTCATCCATTATGAGTTGTATTGAAAAACCAGAGAATCTTTTTTTAGCTTCAATAAAACAGTGCCTCCCTTTTTAAGTTTTCCAAAAAGAATCTCTTTTGAAAGAACTTTAACAATTTCATTTTGAATATACCTCTCTATAGGACGAGCACCATAAAAAGGATCAAAGGATTGCTCTCCTATAAACTTTCGGACAGAAGAAGATATCTTCAAAGCTACATTTTTTAATTGCAGTTTTTCCTCTAGCTCATCTAAGAACTTACTGACAATCATCTCTACATTCTCCATAGAAAGAGGTGAAAAATTTACAACTGCATCTAAGCGATTGCGAAATTCTGGAGCAAAAAGATTCTTAATAACATTCTCTCTTTTTGATACCCCCATCAAAGAGTTCATCTCTTTACCTCCAAGCCCAATAGAACTACCTTGAAGCTCCTTTGCTCCTGCATTAGAGGTTAAAATAATAATTGTATGAGAAAAATTTGCTTGCCTGCCTTGAGCATCCGTCAAAGAGCCATAATCCATAATCTGTAATAAAATATTTTGAATATCCCCATGGGCCTTCTCTATTTCATCTAACAAAAGAACCATATGAGGATTTTTCCTTACACTATCTGTTAAGGCCCCTCCTTCCTCGTAACCCACATAACCCGGAGGAGAACCGATAAGTTTTGAAATCGAATGTTTCTCCATATATTCAGACATATCAAAACGCTTAAATGAAATCCCTAGCTGTAAAGCAAGTTGTTTTGCCAATTCTGTCTTTCCAACCCCCGTTGGCCCCACGAAAAGAAACTGTCCAATAGGTCTTTTCTCTCGGTGCAAATTGGCCTTATTAACTAAAATTGCATCAACGACACTTTTAACAGCTTCATTTTGACCAAAGATAACATGCAAAAGATTTCTCTCTAGATGCTCAAGATGAAGACTTTCATCATCACTCATAGACAATTTGGGTAAATGAGACATCATGGAGACGACTTCCAAAATATCATCTTCCTTCAATTCCTTGAGATTCTCCTTTGAAGCTAAAGATTCTGAAGGCAAAGATTTCTTGCTCATTTCAATGGAAAAACGTGAACCTGCTTCATCTAAAATATCAATGGCCTTATCAGGAAGATTTCTATCAGGCATCAGTTTAACAGACAAAGAAATAGATTTTTTTATAATTTCATCACTGTAAAGACAGTGATGATGCTCTTGAAGCTTTCCTACAATCCCCTTCAAAATACTAAAAGTCTCCCCCTCTGTAGGAGGATCTATATCCACTTTTTGAAATCGACGAGAAAGAGCGTGATCTTTCTCAATCGATTTTTTAAAATCCTCAAACGTCGTTGTCCCAATACAACGAATTTCTCCGCTAGAAAGGTAAGGTCTAAGTAAATTAGAGACATCCATACTTCCACTACCCGTAGATCCTGCTCCTACAATTGTATGAATTTCATCAATAAAGAGGATTTTCTTCCCTTTACTCTCTTGAAGGTTTTTTAAGACCCCCTTTAAACGCTCTTCAAAATCACCTCTAAACTTTGTTCCTGCAAGAAGCGAGGCCACCTCCAATGAGTAAATTTCACAGTTTTGCAAAAGAGGAGGAGTTTTATTCTCCACAATCCTCTCGGCCAGACCTTCAATTAAGGCCGTTTTTCCCACCCCTGCTCCTCCCACAAGAAGAGGATTATTTTTACGACGTCGACCAAGAATTTGAACAACACGACTAATTTCCTCCTCTCTACCAATAAGAGGATCAATAAGACCATTTTTGTACTTTTCATTTAAGTTTGCGGCAAAAGTCTCAAGGAAGTTTTTCTTGCTTCCCAATGTCTTCTTTCCACCTTCAATACCTTCAGAGGAAATTATCTCATGAGACGACGAACTGTTTTCTGCTTTGTCTGTTGTATGGGCCACAAGTAAAATAAGTTTCTCTCTATTCAACTCAAAATCTTCTAAGAGATAACAAGAAAAGCTCTCTTGCTCCGATAAAATGGCCATCAAGATATTAATACTTCGTACAACACTCTTCCCCACTGACTGAACATGAACAGCCGCTCGCTGAATGACTCTTTGCAAGGATAAAGATAACTCTGGACGATAGCGAATACCACTTTCTCGAGCAACTTTTCTCAATTCTAAATCTTGAAATTGCCTATTTTCTAAAACCTCAATTTCCTTTTCTGGTAAAATAGAAAAATTATCCTTATCTATTAAAAATTCTTCGAGTTTCTCCCTAAACTGAAGTTCATCAATATCAGCATCCTTGAAAACTTGCTGAATAACTCCATCAGAGAGAAGTGCCCAAAGAACTGTCTCAAGAGTCAAAAACTCGTGACTTAATTCATTTGCTTTACGAATGGCCAAATTAAAAGTTTGCTCTAAGCTTTGTTCAATCATTTTTCCACCTCACTTTCATCAAATTATTCATCATTAGGAGACATAGTACAGCGCAAAGGTGATTTTTCTTTTTTCGCCAACTGCCCCACTTGATGCACTTTACTCTCGGCCACCTCATAAGAGTAAATACCACAAACTCCTACTCCTTCTTGATGAACTTTTAACATAATTGCCATGGCCTCTTCCTCTGATTTAAAAAAAACCTTCTTAAGAATAAAAACCACGAATTCCATTGTTGTATAATCATCGTTATGCAGAAGAACTTTATATTTTTTGGGAAATTTTGTTTTTTGATGATGGCGTGTGATGACACCTGTCTCTTCGTTAAATTCTTCCTTCATTGCCATAGGAAAGCACCCTCCTTAAATAGATCTCACTATTTAAGTATAGCGCACAAAAAAAAAGGGCGGGAGAA
>CALDHR010000115.1 GCA_937898585.1 uncultured Oligoflexia bacterium | reverse complement strand
TTCTTCTTACTCACCTTTTTTTTTGCCGCTACTTTCTTTGCTACTTTTTTGATAGTTTTCGTAGAGACACCACATTCAACAATAAACTTTTTGAGGTGGGCACGTTTTGTGATGCTTCCTTCTTGAATCATCTTAAGGGCCTTCTTTCTCAATGCTGCATTTTCAATAGCGTTGAACTCTACAAGAACATATTTTTCAATATTGTGTGTTTTGGCCGCTTCTTTAACAGCGTCGGGAAGTTTGGCAATAAAAAGAGCGCGGTGGACATCTGACTTTGAAATCCCCAGCGCTTCTTGAATTTTTCGCTCAGAGACACCTGTGGCCATTTTGTAGCTGTAGATCCCTTCGGCCTTATCAATGTAGTGAAGCTCTTCACGCGAAGAGTTCTCGCTAAACTGAATGGCCATCAGCTCTTCTTCATTTTTCCCTTCCAAAATAAAACAAGGCGCCCGCTTCATGTTAATGAGGTTCATGGCGCGAAACCGCCGCTCCCCGCATAGCAACATAAAAGTGGATCCCTCGCGGTGTAAAACGAGGGGCTGAATAAGACCATTTTGCTTAATATTGTCGGCGAGATCGCGCAAAGATGAATCGTCAAACTTTGTGCGAACTTGTTTTTTTACGGTTATTTTTGAAAGCTCAACTTCCGCTAGCTGCGCTCCTTGAAGAAGCTTTTTGTCATTAAAGCGAAAGAGATCTAGCGTATTAGGCGTTGTCACTTCAATGACAGGTCGATCTTTTTTGGAAATCCTCTTGGCAAATGTCTTGGCCATCTTACTTGCTCCTTAGCGAGGGGTTTTATAAGTTAAGTGAAGACCACAGTTCGTTATAATCTTGTCGTCCCTTGCTCTTATTGCCCATGAGACAGATAGGTTTTTGCAGTGCTACAGATTCTTGCATTTGCACCAAATTGCGCACAAGTGGCGTAATCTCAAAACTTTGGGCCAACTCTTCAAGACGCTGACGCTCGATTTTGCGGCGAGGGTTTACCATAGAAGGAATAATGGCAAATTCAAGATTGGGGTTCTCTGTCTCTTTAATAATTTCAAAAGTATCCATCAACTCTTCAAGCCCATCGATGGAATAATCTTGGGCCTGCGTGGGAATTAAAACCCTGTCAGAACAAACAAGAGACATAATAAGTTCGTCGCCTAACATTGGTGGTGTGTCGATGACAATATAATCAAATTGGTCTCGAATCTCTTCAAGACGCATGCGAAGCAATCTTTCCTTGCGACCGGCCGTTTTACGCACTTCACCTTCAGAAAGGATAAGAAGTTTTGAGAGATTGGCGAGGTGGCGACTAGAAGGAATCACAAAAAGATTTTTATAGAGAAGTTCTTTTTCGCGCTCTTTATCCGAAGGGACGGGCATGATAATTTCAGCGGCCGTAATATCGCCAATAAGCCATTCGGGAATGAGCGTTCGCTCTACCGTTACTTTGAGGGTTGTGCTTAAATTGGCCTGAGAATCAAAGTCGATGGCCAAAACTCGATTGCCTTTAAAGGCCAGATAACAGGACAATTGATAGGCCGACATGGTTTTACCCACTCCCCCTTTATTATTGCCGATGGTAATAACTTTTGCCCGCATAAATCCCCCTCGAAATATCTTTTTTGAAATAATATCCTGCTTTTTTTCACCCCGTCAAAGATATCTTGGAGAAAAAAAAAGAAAAAAGAGGTATGAAGGGGCCATGGGAGAATGCAATTTATGTTGAATTTTTACGATAAAAACCAAGAAAACGACCACCTCCTTCCCGTCTCTCGCCAAGAAATGAGCGATGACGCTGTGCTGGAAGAACTTCACAAACTCCATGCTGAGTTGAGTGAAGAGGTGCTGGTCCTTGGCCACCACTACCAAAGTGATGAAGTTATCCAGTATGCCCACGTGACAGGCGATTCCCTCGCTCTCAGTTTTGAGGCCCAAAAAGCAAAACAAAAAAATATTATTTTCTGCGGTGTTCACTTTATGGCCGAGACGGCCGATATTCTCACAGGTGAAGCGCAAAGCGTTATGTTGCCCGATTTGCGCGCTGGATGCTCTATGGCCGATATGGCCAATGGAAGCGAAGTAGAAAAAGCATGGCAAAAAATAAATGAGGCCACCGAGGGAAAACAAACGATCACTCCCATCACCTACATCAATTGCACCGCCGAACTTAAGGCCTTTGTTGGTCGCCACAAGGGAAGTATTTGTACTTCCAGCAATGCCAAAAAAGTTGTCTCGTGGGCCCTTGAGCGCTCTGATAAATTGCTTTTTTTTCCCGATCAACACTTAGGACGCAATACGGCCCATGATCTTGGTATTAAGTTAGAAGAGATGGTGGTTTATAATCCCATGCAGCAAAATGGTGGTCTTACGCGTGATGAGCTAAAAAAAGCAAAAGTGATTCTTTGGTACGGATATTGTTCGGTGCATCAAGGCTTTACCCCAGAGCAAGTAGACGCTATTCACCAAAATCACCCCAAAATGCAAGTTATTGTCCATCCCGAATGTTCTTTTGAAGTGGTGCAAAAAGCAGATCTCGCCGGTTCAACCTCTTATATTATTGATACCATTAAGGCCGCACCGTCAGGCGCCAGCTTTGCTGTAGGAACAGAAATTAACCTCGTCAATCGCCTACAAAAACAATTTAAAAATGATGATAAAAAA
>CALDHR010000114.1 GCA_937898585.1 uncultured Oligoflexia bacterium | reverse complement strand
AGACTGTCTTTTAAATCAATGTCACTTTCAATTTTCATCATCTCTTCAATAAAATAAGAAAGACTAAGTCCTGGATAGATCTCCAAAAGACGACTCTCATTTTCTTTAAAAAAATCATTCAATTGAACTTCATGATTTCTCTTCACTTAAAATTCCTGACCCTTTAAAAGCTCGCTTTGGTAATAAGCAATAAGAGCATCTGTCACTTCGCCTAAATTTCCTTCCATAATTTTATCGAGGTTATAAATAGTTAGACCAATGCGATGATCCGTTAATCTTCCCTGAGGAAAATTATAAGTACGAATGCGTTCTGATCGATCTCCTGTTCCCACTTGATCTTTTCGTTTAGCATCTTCAATGGCCTTTTTTTCGGCAAGCATCTGATCGTAGAGTTTTGTTTTAAGAATCTTTAGTGCTTTTTCTTTGTTTTTTATTTGTGATTTTTCATCTTGAATGGCCACCACTGTTCCTGTAGGAAGATGGGTTACCCTTACAGCAGAATCTGTGGTGTTAACAGACTGACCACCAGATCCACCAGAGCGATAAACATCAATCCTGACTTCATTTAAATCCAAATGAAAATCTACTTCATCTACTTCAGGCATTACGGCCACCGTAACAGTAGAAGTGTGAACTCTCCCCTGCGATTCCGTTTTGGGAACCCTCTGCACTCGATGAACACCTGACTCATACTTTAATTTTGAATAGGCCTTCTCTCCCGCAACACTAAAAATAATCTCTTTGATCCCCACATCTCCTTGAGAAATAGAGAGGATCTCTACCTTAAACCCAATAGAACGAAAATAAATTTGATATAGGCGATACATATCGGCCACAAAAAGAGAGGCCTCATCTCCACCTGCACCTGCTCGAATTTCCACGAAAACGTTTTTTTCATCGAGAGGATCTTTAGGTAAAAGTAAAATATTAAGCTCTTGCGTAAGGGTCTCTAAAAGGTCACTTGTCTCATCGACTTCCATTCGGGCCATTTCACGCATCTCTTCATCTTTTTCATTTTTGAGAAGTTCTTTGGCCCCTTCTAATTGCTCTTTATTTTTTTTGTATTCCAAATACTTTTGAACTAAATCTTCTAGAGAAGAGCGCTCCTCTGAAATTTTCTTAAACTCACCTTTGTTATTATAAAGATCGGGATTGGCCATTTTTTCAGTGAGATCATCAAAGCGGCGCACTACACTTTCAAGCTTGTCAAACATATCCATAAAAAATGCCCCCAAATAAAAGGGCCCTGGCAAAATAAAATTGCTCAAGGCCCAAATGCTTATGATCTAAAAATTTACTAACCGTTCATTGATTCCATAAATTCAGAATTGTCTTTTGTCTTGCTAATACGACTAAGGATAAACTCCATAGAATCAACTGTTCCCATAGGTTGAAGAACTTTTCTAAGAACATACATTCTTTGAAGTTCCTGTGGTCCCACAAGAAGATCTTCTTTTCGCGTCGCTGATTTATTAATATCAAGACAAGGAAAGATTCTTTTTTCCATGAGTTTTCTATCTAATTGAATCTCAGAGTTACCTGTTCCTTTAAATTCTTCAAAGATAACTTCATCCATTCTGGAGCCTGTATCAATAAGGGCCGTGGCAATAATAGTGAGAGATCCACCATTTTCGATATGTCTTGCAGCACCAAAAAATCTTTTTGGCTTATGAAGAGCATTTGAATCAACCCCACCCGAGAGAATTTTTCCTGATGGAGGAATCACTGTATTGTAAGCACGAGCAAGACGAGTGATGGAGTCAAGAAGAACAACAACATCTTTTCCTGCTTCAACAAGTCTTTTTGCTTTTTCAAGAACCATTTCGGCCACTTGAACGTGTCTTGTGGCAGGCTCATCAAAAGTAGAAGAGACAACTTCACCTTTCACTGAGCGCTTCATATCCGTTACCTCTTCTGGACGCTCATCAATAAGAAGAACGATGAGAATTGATTCAGGATGATTTTCCGTAATAGCATTGGCAATATTTTGCATCAAAACAGTTTTACCGGCCTTCGGTGGCGCAACAATAAGACATCGCTGCCCAAAACCTTGAGGAACAAAAAGATCGATAATACGAGTTGAGGCATTGGCCGCTTTTGTTTCTAGGTTTACTTTTTTCTGAGGATAAACAGGAGTAAGGTTATCAAAAAGAACTGTCTGGCGGTGCTCTTCAGGCTCTCTAAAGTTAATGGTATTAACCTTTAAAAGAGCAAAATAGCGTTCGCTATCTTTAGGTGGACGAATCTGGCCATTAACAGTGTCTCCCGTGCGAAGACCAAAACGGCGAATCTGGCTTGGACTAACATAAACGTCATCAGCACCTGGAAGATAATTGTAATAAGGTGAACGCAAAAAGCCAAAACCATCGGGAAGAATTTCAAGAACTCCTTCACCGTAAATTCCTTCTTCATTTTTTGCGTGATTTGTAAGAAGAGCAAAAATAATTTCGTGCCTCTTCATGCCTGCAGCATTTTCAATGCCAAGACCTGTGGCCTTAGTCGTAAGTTCCTTAATACTCATTTCTCTTAGGTCATTAAGATGCATGGGATGTTTTCTCCTGAATAGTAAATAATATGGTAAATAGTGATGTTGACTTGATGATAAATTTTTCTCGTAAATTGTTATATTTAGGCAAATAAGACGGTCGTAGTAATGTTTTAGATTACACTTCAACTATTTTTTATTTAAGCTTTAAACAATGACGATATTTTAATAGATGGGATTGTCTGAACTTAATATGAAGTGTATCTAACACAATACTGTAGCAAGTATCTGCGATGGAAAATTTCTTGTCAAGTATAAATTTATAAAGAGGTAATGCATATGGTGCTTAGCACACTCAACGAAACGAAACTCAAAGAACATAAAGGGAAAAACATTCTTTGTTTAGACTACGGCAGCAAAGTCATCGGAATGGCCTTTTTCCGCCCGATTCTAGAACCAATACCTTACCCTTTGGGCCGTATTATCAATAAATCACTCCCTCAAACCATGAAAGAAATTCAGCAAGTTATTCAAAATGAAATGATCGACTTTATTATTGTTGGCGTTCCTCATCTTCTCGATGGAAAAGAAACCAGCTCAACGGCCCGTGTCCACTCCTTTATTAGTGAACTCAAAAATCACTTCCCCCATCTGCCTCTCTACGAGCAAGATGAGACACTCTCCACTCAAGCAGCAAAAGAGAGAATGCAAAACTCCCCTCTCTATAATTTTCGCGTTAATATGGAGAAAATAGATGAAGTTTCTGCTGTTATTATCCTCGAAGATTTCTTCGGTCACTAAAAAGGTCGCTGCCTCATGAATCCTCATAAAAAATTACTTGTTCTCATTTTTGCCGTTATGGCCCCTCTTCTCTCTTTTATCTTTCTTTCTCTCTTTTCCTACTACCTTCTTTTTATAACTTCCTATCAAGGAGACACAGCTCCCTTTGAAGTCAAATCGGGAGACACTTTTGCCAAAGTAAATACCCGCCTTAAAAAGAGAAATTTGATTAAAAGCACACGCCTTTTTCACCAATATGCTCGCTTTACCTCTCAAATGAATTGCTTAAAAGAGGGAATCTATCCTATCCAAGCAGGAATGAATGCCACTGATATCCTCAAGACTCTTTGTTCTGGTCAGGGAATCACCATCAGCGTCACCATTCCTGAGGGAAAAAATCTCTATGAAATCGCTCGTCTTCTCGAAGAAAAAAAGTTGGCCAGTTACGAAGAATTTAAAAAACTCTCTTTTGATCAAGATTTTCTTGCCTCTCTTGGTATTCATCACTTCTCTTTAGAAGGTCTTCTCTACCCTGAGACTTATCGTTTCTCTCCAAAGGTTTCCACCAAAGATATTATTAAAACAATGGTAAGTGAGTTTAATCAAAAAATGAAAGAACAGCTTTCTGTTAAAACACAAGAAAAGCTCAACTTCTATCAAGTTCTAACCCTTGCTTCTATCGTAGAAAAAGAGACAGGGCATAGAGATGAAAGAAGAAGAATTGCCGGTGTTTTTCTCAATCGCCTCAAAAAAAGAATGCGCCTTCAATCAGACCCCACAACCATCTACTCCATTTTTGAAAATTTTGATGGCAATATTAAAAAGAAGCATCTTCTAGAAAAAACTAGCCACAACACTTATCAAATGTACGGACTTCCTCCTGGGCCAATCTGTAATCCGGGAATTGAAAGTATTAAGGCCGTTTTAGATCCTGAGCACCATGATTATCTTTATTTTGTGGCCAGTAATGATGGCCGACATATTTTTACAACTAACTATAAAGATCATCGCCAAATGGTCAACCAGTATCAAAAAAGAAAGAAAAAGAAAAACTAATGCTTTTCTCCCTTTTGCCGATGACCTTCCTTGATAAAAGTCGGCCTAACAGGGAGGTCTTTAATGACAAAAGAAGAGCTAGAGAATCTAAAAAAAAAGCTACAAGATAAACGCAATTTTATTATCAAGGACAAAATAAAAACTATTGCCAAAGAGATGACTCTTCAGTCAGAGGATATGGCCGATGAAGGTGATATGGCCTCTGTTCTTACAGACCAAGAAATCTCTCTATCTCTTCGAACAAAAGAATTTGAACAACTAAAATTAATTGACTCCTCCCTTAGAAGGATAGAAGAAGGGACTTACGGGCAATGCCTTGACTGCGATGAGACTATTCCCTTTGCCAGGTTAAATAGCAATCCGGCCGCTCTTTTCTGTATTATTCACGCAGAAGAAAGAGAGAGAGAGGCCATGCGCTTTAACCGAAAGGCCTCTTAGCTCATCTTATTGCCTTGTAAATAAAATTTACTTTATCTGATTTATATCATTTTCACTACTTAGCTCTTTTTTGAAAAAAAAGGTCCTTTCCCTCTTACAATTATTCTCATGAAAGATCTTTTTATTATCACATTATTAATATTCACTTTCAGTGAAACGCTATGGGGAAAAACAAATCTCTTAAAAACTACATCTTTTTCTCTTCATCAATCTTCTTCTCTTTTCAAGAATATCAAAATGAAAAATGGCCCTCTTATTGCTGTTATTGATACGGGGATCTCTTTAAAAAATACCGCTCTTCATAAAAACATTTTCTTCCCCGCAAAATCCATTCCCTTCTCTCGGAATAGTCAAGATAACAATGGTCACGGTACTCATGTAAGCTCTATCATCTCATCCTTGAATCCTGCATCAAAAATGATTCCTCTTAAATACTATGAGTCTGACTCTTCTAGCTCTCAAGAGACCACAAAGGCCTCTCTGCTTGCTTTGAAATACGCCATCCTCAACAATATTCCCATTATTAACTATTCAGGTGGAGGACCGGGAAGCATCCCTCAAGAACGAGAACTTTTTGAAGAGGCCCAAAGAAAAGATATCATTATTATTTTGGCCGCAGGAAATAACGGAAAAGATATTGATGAGGCCCTAGAAAGAAAAAAGAATGAAGATTCTTTTTTTCCTGCTAATTACAATTTCTCTAATTTTATTGTGGTAGCGGCCACGGATGAAGAAGGGCAGAATCTCATGCCTGAGTCCAACTATGGAAAAAAATCTGTCTTTATTGCGGCCCCAGGAAAAAACATTGAGGGAAAAAACCAATTTGGGCAAAATATTGAAATGACGGGAACAAGTCAGGCGACTGCTGTCGTCACGGCCCTTGTCTCCATTATTAAGACCATTAATCCTCATTGGGGAGGTCAGCAAATTAAAAAGGCCATCAGTGCATGCTCTATCAAGAAAAAATCGCTTGAGGGAAAAGTTTTTACTAGTTCTGTTGTTGATTTTGATAAGACCATTAAGTGGTCAATTGAAAATGGCCTTAAAAACATGTAATTTTTACACTTTTCTTCTTTGACTATTACACAAGAGAAAAGTAGTGACAAAATAAATAAATGAAAAAGAGCATAAGGAATCTTATCATTTATTTAACTTTTTCCTCCTTGGCCTGTAGGGCCAGCAGCAAAACATTTATTATGGCCATTATTGATACGGGGATAGACTTTGCTCACCCAAATCTAGAGAAAAAAATTTATCAAATAAAAAACTTTCCTCATGGAATTGATTTATCTTTTGGTGCAAAAAAACAGACCGATCCTATTGATCTTGATGGTCATGGTACGCACATGGCCGGAATTATTTCGCAAGAGACTAAAGATCAAGTGGAAATTAAAATTCTTCCTCTTAAATATTTCTCCGCCAGGGCGACTCCTCAAGAAAACATGAATTCTCTTATGCAAGCACTGGAATTGGCCATTACACAAAAAGTTCATCTTATTTTATACACAAGTGCTGGTGAATCTTATTCCTTGCGCGAAGAAGAGCTTTTTAAGAAGGCCTTGAAAAATAATATTTTCATTGTCACAAGTTCAGGTAATCAGCAAAGAAATATCGACCATGAAAAGTATTATCCTTGCAGCTATCAATTAAAAAATATTATATGCGTTGGTGCGTATGATGAAAAAAAGAGAAGATGGGAAAAAAGTAATTATGGGAAAAAAACCGTTACTCTTTTTGCTCCAGGAGAAAATATTTCCTCAACACTACCCTTTTCTAGCTTTGGTCTTTTATCGGGAACAAGCCAGGCGGCCGCTTATGTTGCAGCAAGAATCGCCCGACTCTTTTATCAATTAAAAAAATGGGGAGTTAATGAGAGAAAACTTATTATAAAAACTCTTCTCTCCTCTCCTCAGCTTTTAAGAGAAGAAGATTTGCAATAATCTTATTGCTCACCGTCGAAAAAAATTAGAAGATAGCTCCATGAAACTCAAAAATACTTTTATTCTTCTAATCGCCGGAACACTTTACTCTTATTCTATCCCTAAAGGCATTGCTCCTTCTCTTTTGCTCTCTACTTTGTCTTTTCTCTGTTCTCTTGTAGGCATGCTTCTCTATTTTTTTATCATACAGCAAAACAAAGACATCAGAACAAATATTATCTCCTATCTCTTTTTCTCTATTCCTCTCTCTCTTGTAGGAATGAACTGGATGTCTTTTACAATAAAAGAATATGGTTTTATTGGTTTTCCTTTTAACTATTTTCTCAATACGCTCTATTCTCCTTTTGTTGTCCCTCAACTATTGCTTATGACACTTCTCTTTTTTTATGCTCAACAGAAAAAAAAATTACTACTCCACCCTTCTCTTCTGGCCTTTTTCTTTGTGTTGTTTGAAGAGTTCACTCCTACTTTATGGCCATTTCATCAAGGCCATTTTTTTCTTAATTTATCTTCTAATCCTCCTTTTGCTTCTTTTCTTGGCAGCACGGGATATTCCTTTATCTCTTACTTTGTTATTCTCACTTTTATTATTCCTTCATCAAAAAAATTAAAATCTCTAGGCCTCTTCTTGTTATGTTCAAGTATCTTTCTTCCTTTATCTCAAAAAAAATATTCACCGAAGGACTTAAAAGAAATTAATATTCGTCTTGTTCAAGGAAATGTAGGAAATTATTTAAAAATTAATTCTGAGAAGGGTGATTCACTCTCTCTTCATCAAGTTATCAAGAGACATGAAATACTATCACAAGATAAAAGCGACAATATCCATTTGCTTATTTGGCCAGAGACGGCCTATCCTTACACCATTCATTCTCAAGAGCTTAGGAGACATAAAACATCGCTTACAGGAAAAATTTTACAAAATATTGCAATAGAAAATAATCTTTTTTTTCTCACGGGAGGTTATGATTATATTGAAAATAAAAATTCTTCCTCTACTCCGGGTTTTGAAGATATTTATAATAGTGCATTCTATTTTGACAGCAAGGGCGAATTTCAAGATGTCTATCATAAGCATCTACTTCTCCCTTTTGGAGAAACACTGCCCTTTGGGCCCCTTAATTTTTATCTTTCAAAAATCATTACAAATGTCTCTTTTTTTGCCAGAGGAAATTCTTTTCAGCAATTTCACCTCAAAGAACATCAAATAAGTTTTGCCGTCTCTATTTGTTACGAAATTCTTTTTCACCGTTTTGTTCGTCATAATCTTGCTCATTTTGAACATCAGACAGATTTTTTAGTAAATATTACCAATGATTCTTGGTTTGGAGATTCGCGAGAACCCTATCAACATCTATTTTTAGCAAAATGGAGGGCCATAGAGTTTAATATTCCTATTGTTAGAAGTACCAATACAGGAATAAGCACTATTATTAAGGCCGATGGATCAATGGAGAAAACAAGTAATCTCTTTAAAGAAGAAAAAATGGATTACACTCTAAAAGTTCCTTTTACTCGGGAAAAAACATTCTATGAAAAGTATGATTTTTTAGGAACATTCATTTTGGCCATTTTTCTCTTACTGCTAGAATTTTTTCTTAGAACAATCCTTGCGTCAAGAGATCGTGAAGACGGATGATACCTTTAAATCCTTTTTCTTTATCAAATACTGGCATAACGGAGATAGGTTTTTCTCTTTTCTCCATTTTTTTCAAACAGTCATAGGCCAATTCATCTTCCGTGGTAAAAATAAATTGACTATTCATGACATCTTTTGCTTTTAAAAGAGGTGTGAATTTTTTACTTTTAAGTAGTCTCTTGATATCACCATCTACAATAATACCCTGAAGATCTTGCTCCAAAATCACGCAGCAAATGCCTGTTGGATGATCGATCATTTTCGTTAACACATCTTCCATCGTATCTTCTGGAGAAGCGATTGCACTTTTAGAATACTCAACCATTAAATCTTTTACTTTAAGTCTCAAAGAGCGTCCTAAAAGTCCCCCAGGGTGATTTTTTAAAAATTTCTCTTTTGAAAGGCCTGATATATATTGAAAGACAATGGCCATGGCATCACCTATCGCCAATGTGGCCGTCGTAGAATTTGTCGGGGCCTTATTAATAAGACAGGCCTCTTTTTCCACATGACAATCTAAAACAAGTGAGCACTCTTTTGCGAGAGGAGAATTTCTCTCACCTAATAAACCAATAAGAGAGGTTATAGGAAGATCGAGATGATTAACTAGTTTTAAAAGCTCTTCTGTATTCCCAGATTTACTAATAAGAACTACCACATCACTTTGAGAAATGCGCCCTAAGTCACCATGAAGAGCATCTGTTGGATGAAGAAAAAAAGAATTTTGCCCAAGTGAACAAAAAGTTGAAGCTAGCTTCATTCCAATAACAGCAGACTTTCCCACTCCTGTAAAAACAAGTTGCCCTCCTGTGGTCAAGAGATACTCAAAGAAAGAGTTCAATCTCTCAACTTCTTCTTTCGTTATCTTGTCTCTTAAAGATAGAATAGAACGTGCCTCTTGCTCTAAAACATCAACAAATAAATCATAACTTTTGGGAAAAGATCTTACTTTGCTCTTTTCATCCTCAGTTAAAATTTCCTGGTTTTGCATCTCTTACTTCCTATGTGCTATTATTTTCGCCAATGCAATAAACCTATTTTAGGTGAAAAGATCAAGGGCCATGAAGAGGATTTTTAAAAAAATAAATATAATTTGTTTTCTTTTTTTCCTTCAAAGCTGTAGTTCCTATGAAAGATTCAAACTCATCACTGAAGAGTTAGAAATTCCTTCTAAAATTTTTTTGATGAATTTCCAACAAACATGGCAGGCGGTTCTTCAAGTTATCAAAAAATACGATATTGAATATCAAAGTTTAGAGTCTGGAGTCATCCGAACTCGCTGGATAGATAATACCTCTTCTATTAATTTCACCGATTCTTATGGAAATGATGATTCTTTTGTCAAAGAGGCCAAATTCAAACTCATCGTCAATATTACCAAGGGAAGCCGAGGAGGAGAGGAAATCTCTCGTGTGGCCATTTATAAACGACAGCTTGTGGAGCAAGATTTTCTTCAGGGGTGGAAAGAGATCCCTTCTAATAAAATCCAGGAGAAAATTTTACTTTATCGCGTAAAGCGCGTTCTTGATATAGAAGAAAAGCTCAAGGCCATTGAAAAGAAAAGACAAGAAGAAGAGCTAAAGACTCTTTTTTAGAAAAGATAATTTTTTGATTGAGCCAGAGAGTTCATTTTTTAAATCACTATAACCTTTATCTTTAGATAAAATAGTGAGTTCTCTCATTTTTTCTACAAGACCAAGCTCTCCAACGGCCCAAATAACGGCCGCAATAACACCGGATCTTCTCTTTTTTCCTTTTACAGTATGATAGTTGGAAGAATCAAAGATCATAGACCAAATAAAAGATGCTTTCTCTTTTGCTTTTAAAAAGACAAGGGATTTAATGGCCTCAATTTTTACTAAAATAGAGACATCTTTGAGGCGTTTAGTAATAACTTCAATGTTTTCCTTTCCCCCAAGAGACGCTAAACTTTTCAAGGCCGCGAGACGAATCATCCAGCTTGGATGATTTAAAAAAAGACTCAAAAGACGCGAGGATTCTTTTCCTGTAATACTGGCCAACCAAAAAAAGCAAGGCCACCTATTTTTTTCAATAATAGACTCATCCTTCATCACTGTTAGAAGAAAAGGAACTGATTCCTTGGGATTGGCCTTCACATATTTTTCTATCTCTTTGAGTTGTGCTTTTTCTATTTTCTTTTGCTTAAATATTTTTTCAAACTGCTGGACATTATTTGGAGAGGCCTGACAAAATAGAGAAAAAAAGAAAAAGAGAATTGCCCATTTGCTCATAAATTATTAACCCAACATTTTTTCAAACTCAGAGAGCAGATCTTCTGCACTCTTATTACTTTCAGGAACACCTTGATTGGCGCCTTCTACTTCAGGAGATTCTACATCTGTACTTTGTGCGGCGGCAACAGATGCTGCTGCATCCGCTGGAGGAGCAGCATCTGTTGCCGCTTCAGCGGCCGGAGGAGGAGTTGCAGGTTGTTTCTCTGCCTCGGGTGCAGCAGCGGCCTCAGAAACAGCGGCGGCCGCCGCAATAGGCGCGGCAGTTGCTCCAGCTCCTGCTCCACCAGAGAGCTTTTGTTTAAGTTCTTCATTTTCTTTTTGTAATTTTTTTAAATTGGCAAGATCATCTTCAATGATCTCGTACTCTTTTAATTTTTCTTTTAATTCATCTCGCTCTTTAACAACAGTTTCATCTGCTCCTCCACCACCAGAGGGAGCATTTTTTAGACTCTCTTGTAGCTTTTGGTTTTCTGCTTTTAGAGCATCAAGTTGAGAGTTTAAGGCGCCTATGGCCGCATCATCGCCTCCTTCACTACCTGATCCTAGTTGAGATATTTTACTCTCTAATTCTGAAATCATGGAAGACTTTTCGTTCAGCTGATTTTGCAACATAGAGACTTCGGCCATTTTTTGATTAAGGGCCTGTCTTGCGGCAGCGTCGTCTCCTCCTCCGGAGCTCATAGGCATGACGCTAGGAGGCGCTCCTTCAGGTCCACCAAGGTCTCCTCTAAAAAGAGATGACTTCAGGGATGAAGAGTTCTGAATAATGGAATCCAGATAATTTTTTACGACGCTAGCGGGAATCTGATGTACCAATTGATGATACTTTTTCCGATTCATTCCCCAAATAAGAAAAAAAATAAAACTCACCAGAGCAAGCAAGCTCGATGAGAGAAGTAACATTTCAGCATTAAAATGCGTAAAGACCAAGTTGATGGTTTCCAAAGTTATCCCTCCATGGAATAGGCATTGTTAAGAAAATTATAAAAGGCCCTTCACCTAGCGTCAACTAAGAGCAGCAAGTGCACTACGCAATTCTTTTGAAAGAGCTCTTCTAGAGATAAAAAACTCTTGATCAAAATAATCAGCGAACTCTCCTTTGAGGGTATAGACCTCTCCTCCGGCCTCTCTGCAAAAGAGGAGACCTGCAGCAATATCCCAAGGAAAGGAGCCTACTTGATAGTGAAGATCCATCGAAGAAAAAGAGCTGAGACAAATTTCTAAAGAGGTACAGCCAAAACGACGAACTGATTTTACTTGACGGAAGACCTTTATTAAAGAAGACCATTTTACTTCAAGTTCTTCCAAGGGAAGATGAATGGAAAAAGAAAGGAGCATCTCCCCCTTTTTTTTCTCTTTTGAATTGATCTTCTCCCACTTGTTAAGTTTTTTTCCTCGAAGGTAGAAGGCCCCTTCTCCTTTAATGGCCAGATAACTCTCTTGAGTAATAGGACGATGAACAAATGAAAAGAGGACTTCCCCTCTTTCTGCATAGGCCAGAGAAATGGCGAAGAGATCAATTCCGCGATAAAAATTATTAGAGCCATCAAGGGGATCAATAATCCAAAAAGGGCCTTCTTCTTTCCATCCTTGATTCATCTCTTCATTACTTCTCTTAAAAGATTCTTCTGCCAAAAAAGAGGAGTTTGGTTTTATTTTTTTTAAGGCCATCATCATTTTCTTTTCGATGGCCTCATCTATATACGCATGAGTTGTCTCCTTTCCTTTCAAGAGGTCTTCTTTGACTTCCCAAAAATGATGATTCAACTCTTCTCCCATTTCTAAGACAAGATCAAAAGAGTCTTTAAATACTTTATTCATGATGGATGTTTTCTTCAAAGGCATCTTCACTCTCTTCTGTGGGCATGGCATACTCTTCATTAAACCACTTTCCCAGGTCTAACATTTTACACCTTTTTGAACAAAAAGGAAAAAAATGGCGTTTACCCTCTTCTTTTATTTCATTTTTGCACTGCAAGCATTTTTTCTTTTCATCTGCTTCAATTTTCATTTTTTTTATCCCTTCGACACAGTTCGTGAGAAACATGAAGTCGATCTTCTCTTTTTTCAATTCATCTCGTCTTATTTTTTTTTCTACAACCCTATAAGAAGGATTTTCCGCAATAAATTTTTCACAAAAGATATCTTGCATAATTCCTTCTACTATTTGCTCTTTTCGAGGCATCAAGAAAATTTTTTTTCTTTCACTGGAAATAAAAACAATATTACTGCTAGGAGACTCCCAAAAGAATCCCTCTTTCTCAAAGAGAATCTCATCTTCGGGATATTTTTTTAGTAAAGGAATAAAATTGCTATAATTGGCCCTTTTTATTCCATCAATTCCTCTCATTCCTTTAATCATTATCAGCTCATTCTCATCAAGAGAAATAACCCGAGGCGCCTTTTTCTCTTTAAAAAGAAAGTTTACTCCTTCTCTTTTCTTAAAGCTAATAAGCCCCATAAGAGGGAAGGCCGTATTCTTCCAACTTATGTCATGATGATTAATGGCATTTTTTTTGGGAATTAGAGTGATACGAAAAGAATAATCTTCATTCCTCAAAAGAATTTCTTGAAGAAGAAGAAAGTCTCTTTCTATTTCTTCTCTCATTTGATGCAATTCTTTTTCTGTTAAACAAAAAAAGGTTGTCGCACCTTTCATTAAGCGCTCAAGATGGCGATGCCAAGCATATATTCTTCCTTCAAAAGAGCTAAAGCTTGTAAAAACTGAGTGACCATAAAAAAGTCCAGGAAGCGTCTGTTCTATCGACAGCTCACTTAACTCTCTTATTTTACCGCCAAAAAAATAATACATACCCACCTCAAAGTCTGCTATAAAGGGGCCTATTTAATGGCCAAGAGATAAAAGATGCAAAGTAAAAAAAAACTAACCACTGCTTTTTTTAGAAATTTCAAAAATTCTTCATCGCCTCCTCGTGCCCCTCTTCAAGTCCTTACCTGTTATGACTTTTCCAATGCCACCCTACTTAATACGCTCCCCTTGCACATGATTTTAGTGGGTGATAGTGCGGGAAACGTCATTTTTGGCCATGAGACGACGGTAAATGTTACTTTAGAAGAAATGATTATGCTGGGAAGTTCTGTTCGGCGAGGAGCGGCCGATACATTTGTTGTTGTAGATATGCCTTTTGGGAGCTATGCAACGGTGGAAGACGGCCTTAAAAATAGTATTAAACTTTTTCAGCAAACAAAAGCAGATGCTATTAAAGTAGAAGGTGCTACGCCCACGACTTTAATGCTGATTGATCGATTAATTGAAGTGGGCATTCCTGTCATGGGCCATTTAGGACTTACTCCCCAATCAATTCATCAAATTGGCAGCTATCGAAAGCACGGAAAAGATGAGCAAGAGGCCGAAAAATTATATTTTGATGCTTTAAATTTGGAAAAAGCAGGCTGTTTTTCTCTTGTCTTAGAATGCACCACAGAAAATCTCAGCGAACGCATTACCCAAAAACTCACAATTCCCACCATTGGAATTGGAGCAGGGAAAAAAGTTGTTGATGGTCAAGTCCTCGTTTTGAATGATCTCTTGCAAGATGGAAATCATAGAATCCCCTCTTTTTGTAAACCCATCGCCAATCTTTTTGAAATAAAACGCGAACTTCTTTTAAATTATCTATCAGAGAGTTAAGGCCATGAAAATTCTTCTTGGGGTAACAGGCTCCATCGCCGCCTATAAGGCCTATGATGCTTGCCGCATGATGATTAAAGATGGCCATGAAGTCATTGTGGTTTTGACGAAAGGTGCTTTGCGTTTTATAAAAAAAGAAACCTTTACTTATCTTGGCGCCAAGAGAGTTTTCTCTCATGAAGATGACTTTACTGAGCAGCTTTTTGATGGGCCAGTTCTTCATATCTCTCTTGCTAAATGGTGCGAAAAAATTATTATTTTGCCTCTTTCGGCCAATACCTTAGCAAAAATTGCTCATGGACAGGCCGATGATCTTTTAACGTCAACCCTTCTTTCATCTAGTGAAACTCCTGTCCTTTTGTATCCGGCCATGAACACTCAAATGCTTCTCCATAAAAGAACAGCACAAAATATTTCTTTATTAAAAGAATTTCCTTACTATCATTTTCACTCTACTGATGAAGGTCTATTGGCCTGTGGTGATACAGGAGAAGGAAAACTTCCCGCCTTAGAGAAAATTAAAACTCTCTATGAGTGGCTTCCCGCATGTTCTCTTGAAGAATCACAAGTAAAAAAAATCCTCATCACCACAGGCGCCACCATTTCTCCTATTGACCCTGTCCGCTATATCACGAATGGTTCAACGGGAATCACAGGAATGTATATGGCGAGAAAATTTCTCCAACAAGGTCACCATGTGGATCTCTTTTGCGGCATTCATAGCACAAAGGAAATTGACTATTTAAAAGAATTTAAACATGTGAGAATTTTTCGCTGTAGCACAACAAAAGAGATGGCCAAAAAGATTCAACAAGTTCGAGAAAATTGTGATCTTTTTATTGCCGCCGCGGCCGTTAGTGATTTTGAATTTGCTTATAGACCATCAAAAATAAAAAAAGAAGCACTTCGCCTCAATGAAATGAATCTCTCTTATGAGATGGCCGAAGATATTTTACTAAGCTTTTTAAAAGTAAAAAAAGAGCATCAACTTTCTATTGGGATGGCCGCCGAGAGTAAGGATCACGGAACTCACTACTTTATTGAAAAATGGATGCGAAAAAAAACAGATCTTCTTATTGGGAACTATGCTTTTCATCAGTACGGCGATGAAAACGAGGTCCCACTATCAATGGGCTTTGGGCAAGAATCCAACGGCTACTATTTTATTGAAGAAGGGCAAGTCCTGCAAAACAATATTTCTCTTTCCAAAAATCAGTTGGCCAATGAAATCTATCAATGGTTTCTCACAAAAAAGGCAGTCTATGATTCAACAATTTAGTCATATTGCACCCCTTCAAAATTATCTTGCTGAAAAAATAAACGAAGGCCAAGAATTTTCTTTTGTCCCCACCATGGGAAACCTCCACGAAGGACATCTCTCTTTAGCACGAGAGTCTCTCAAAGATTCGCGCAATTCTTTTTGCGTTTTTTCTATTTTTGTTAACCCTAAGCAATTTGGTCCCAAAGAAGATTTTCATAATTATCCCTCTACAATTGAAGAAGATATCGTGAAACTCTCCTCTCTTAGCAAAGAAATGAAAAAAGATATTTTGCTTTTTTATCCCGATAATCAGCAAGAAATTTTCCCGGAAGGATTTGCTACCTCCATTACAGTTGATGGTCTCTCAAAAATACTCTGCGGTAAGCAAAGAAAAAACCATTTTAAAGGTGTCACCACCGTCGTCTACCGCTTACTTATTCTCTTAAAACCTCATCGAACCTACATGGGGCTCAAAGATTTCCAACAACAATTTCTTATTAAAAAAATGGTAAAAGACCTTCTTCTTTCCTCTGAAATTATATCACTTCCCACCATAAGAGAAAAAAGCAATCTTGCCATGTCTAGCAGAAATAATTATTTAACTCCTCAAGAAAGAGAAGGTGAGGCCCTTTGCCTCTACAATACAATGTTAAGGGTTAAGCATGCTCTAGAGAATTCCTCTTTGAGCTTGAAAGAAAAGATTTCTCTCTTCAACGATGAAAAAGAGAAGACTTTAGGGCCTCATTCCAAGTGGCAATACCTTGAACTTCTTGATAGTGAAACACTAAAAAATATTACAAGTAAAACGAAAACAGCGCAAATTTTCGGGGCCTATCTTTGCGGAAAAACACGCCTCATCGATAACATGACTATTTACCTTAATCCTTAAAAAATTAAATCGGATCCTATCTCATGCAAGATGAATTTAACTTTTCTTCTGATAATAAGGCCATTCTTGTCACTCTCTACAGTGAAAAAACAGATCACTACGAGAGCTTAAAGAAGTGCGAAGAGTCTCTTGATGAACTAGCGTCCTTAAGTGAGACGCTAGGACTTGAAGTTCAAACGCGTTTTATTCAGATTCGCTCACAAATTGATCCGGCCACTTTTATTGGCCGTGGAAAGCTTGAAGAAATTAAAGATTTTGCCACTCAAACAAAAAGCAGTATTCTCATCTTTGACGTGGAGTTATCTGGGGCCCAAGTAAAAAACATCAATAATCTTAGCAAGCTTCAAACCATTGACCGTTGTCAGCTTATTCTTGAAATATTTGCTAAACATGCCCAAACGAAAGAAGCTAAAATTCAAATTGAAATTTCCCGCCTCAACTATCTTCTTCCTCGCCTTACTTCTTACTGGAGTCATTTCTCCCGTCAAAAAGGTGGTATGAGCACTGTTGGAGGGGAAGGGGAAAAGCAGCTTGAGCTAGATAAGAGAATTATTAAAAATAAAATAAAACATTATAACAAAGTTTTAGAGGGAATTAAAAACACACGGCTTCAGCAAAAAAAGAAACGGCAAGGACAAATTATAACAGCGGCGCTTGTGGGCTATACCAATGTAGGGAAATCATCTCTCATGAATAAGCTTTGCCGACAAAATCTTTTAGTGGAAGATAAACTTTTTGCTACACTTGATTCGACTTACCGTCTTCTTAATCCTGAATCGCGTCCTCCGATGGTTCTTATCGATACGGTAGGACTTATCGCTAATCTTCCTCACCAATTAGTCAAAGGGTTCCGCACAACTCTTGAATCAGCACTAGAAGCAGATTTACTCCTCATTGTATGCGATCTCTCATCTGCCAATACGGAGCATCAACTAGAGACAACTTTTAGGGTTCTCGAAGAAATCGAGGCCAAAGATCAAGAAAGAATTATTGTCTTTAATAAAAAAGATAAAAACAACGATATGCTTAAAGAAAAAATTCTGCGCAAAAATTATCCACAAAGTTTTTTTGTCTCTATTTATAATGATGAAGATATGGATTACTTGAGAAAAGAAATTCTTCAACTTTTTCTTTCAAAGCAAAATCGCTATGATCTTTTTATTCCTTATCAAGCAGGTGAAGAGCATTCAAAAGTTGAAGCACAGACAAATATTTTAAATAAAGTTTGTCATCAAGATGGAATTTATTATCGCATTGCTATTCCCGAACAAATCTTTGGTCATCTCAATATGAAGAACTTTATCCTCTCTCCTGAACAAGTCTCAAAAAGGGAAGTTCCTCACTAAGTAACTTCCTTCATGAAAATAGGTTTCAGAGACAATTTTCTCGCCTTTAACAATTTCTTCCTGGTAATTTTTTCGCTGAATACTAATTTTTTTTGTTTGAGGATTGAGAAAAAATCGTTCACACAATTTATAACGATGCCAAGGAGTTGAAGAGAGATGCTCTTGTTTCACTTCGACGATATCCATCCCCACCTGGTATGCATCAGGCAAATCAATCAATCCACTTTCATCAACAGCATTTACATCTTTTGGCGAACAGAGCATTCCAGAAGAGAGAATACCTCGAAGAGTCGCTTCGCTAATAACAGTACCAGAAGAAAGTTTTGTTCCTACTGTGGCCAAAATTGTTTTCATTTTTTCACGAACATTTGTGGCCCCACAAACAATTTGCACAAGAGGAACTCCGTCACCTATTTTCACCTGACAAATTTTTAATTTAGTTGCATCGGGGTGTTTTGTGATGCTCTCAATGCTAACGACAAGAAATGGCATTTTATTTTCCTTCCACTATAAATCATTTATTTTTTCTACCGATAACTCTTAAAGAGGAGGTCCTATGGCCAAAGACATCTTTATTGCTCTCACTATTTTTCTCTGCTCTATCACTTTCTTTCTTCTCACCATCTATTTTAGAACAGACCTATTGCGCTAAGTTCTCATCAAAATAGTCAAGAATTTGCTGACAATGTTCTTTGGGTTTTACTTTCTCAAAAGTGGCCACTAACCTTCCTTCTAAATCCACAAGAAAACTATTTCTCATAACCCCCATGTATTCTCGGCCATAGAGTTTCTTTTTTCCGTAAGAATTAAAGGCCAGAGAAACTTCATGGTCTTCATCTGAGAGCAAATCAAAGTTAAGCTCTTCTTTAACAATAAATTTTTTTAACTTTTCTACTTTATCAGGGGAGATGCCAAAGATAGTAATATTTCTCTTTTGAAACTCCTCCATTGAGTCTCTCAAATCACAGGCCTGCGTTGTGCATCCTGGCGTCATGGCCTTAGGGTAAAAATAGAGCAAGAGATATTGATCCCCCAGATAATTCTTGAGACTAATTTTTTCTCCCTCCTGATTAAAAAGAGAAATGGCCGGAATTTTCTTTCCTTCTTGAACTGCTTTCACAATAAAATCCCTTTGATAACAAAAAGAGGTTTTGACTAATTCTGATGTCTAACTTAGAACAAATTAAGCTAAGACCCAACTTATTTTTAAGGACAAAAACATGCTCGTGGAATTTTCAGGTGAGCAATTTGCTCAAATTGTGGCCCCTCTTATTTTTTTGCGCTTTCTCGTTAAATTTTACTTGGCCCGTCGCCAAGAAAACTATGTATGGAACAAACGTCAAGAAGTTCCACTGCGCTTTCAAGAAAAAGTCTCTGCTGAAGATCACTTCAAAGCTGCTAGTTATACTCAAACAAAACTTCGATTTGAGCGACTTTTTTTGGCCTATGAGACACTCATTCTTTGGTTTTGGACATTAGGAGGGGGACTCTCGCGCCTCTGTGATATAATAAACTCTCTTTATGCTACGCAGTCTTCTATTCTCTTTGGCCTCCTTTTTATCTTTTGTTTTGGCATCATTGAGTTTGTCCTTTCTCTTCCGGCCACTCTCACATCAACTTTCTATATTGAAGAAAAATTTGGTTTTAATAAAACGGATGCTAAAACATTTATTATAGATGCTTTAAAACAGCTTCTTGTCTCCATCCTTTTAGGTGGCCCCCTTATTGCTGGCCTTATTTTTATTATGGAAAGACTTCAGTCTAATTGGTTTTGGGTAGGCCAACTTTTTCTTATGGGCATACAGCTTCTCATGATGCTTATTTACCCCAAATTTATTGCTCCTCTTTTTAATAAATTTACTCCTCTTGAAGATGAAGAATTAAAAAAGAAAATTTTCTCTCTCTTAGATAAGGCCGGCTTTAAATCTGATGGGATTTTTGTCATGGATGCCTCAAAGCGAAGCTCTCATGGAAATGCTTATTTTACAGGAATTGGAAAAAACAAACGCATCGTTTTCTTTGATAATCTCATTAAAAATCTCACTCACGATGAAACTATTGCCGTTTTGGCCCATGAGCTAGGCCACTTTAAGAAAAAACATGTTCTTAAAATGATGGTGATCTCGTGGCTCTTCTCTTTTTCAGGACTTTTTATCCTCAGTTTTCTGCAACAACAAGACTGGTTTTATGAGGCCTTTAAATTAAGTCCTCAATTGCATCCTCTTCCCATCTCTCTTTTGCTTTTCTCTATGATTACGCCTCTTATGACGTACTTTATGGCACCTTTAATGACCCTCTATTCGCGCAAATGTGAATATGAGGCCGATGAGTTTGCTTCTCAGCATGCCAGTCCTCAAAAGCTTATTGATGCTCTTGTTAAGCTCTATAAAGAAAATGCTAGCACCCTCACACCAGATCCACTTTACGTGGCCATTTATCATTCACATCCTTCGGCCATAGAGAGAATCCATCATCTTGAAAAACTGGCCCTGGCAAAATAATTAATTGAGAAGAAAGTTTGTTAAAAATTTAAAATATTTTTTTCGATAAATTTCTACTTCGTTATGAAGCTCGTGCAGGCCTTCTTCCACAAAAAGAAGCTCTGCATTTTTTTCAATATTTTTAAAATAATCTCTAAAGGCCTCAACGGAGACAATAGTATCATCTGTTCCAACAGAGGCCGCTAGAGGACATTTTAAATTAAGTGGTCGTGCAAAAGTTTCTTTGGCCTGAACTAATAAACTCAACAAAAGTTTTGTATGAAGTTTTTTTAAATTTAAATCATCGCTAATAAACTGTTGATAAACTCTTCCATCATGAGAGAGTTTTTTTGCACTCACCATTCCTCCCAGGGCAATACTCTGTTTTACCTGATGCAAAAGAGAGAGCATTTTAGGACTCATCATAAGAAATTTTCCAAGTAAATCATCTACTCCCACTGGTGGAGAGGAGAGAAAAACTTTTTCGGGATAGGGAAGATTGTCTTCATCTCTCCACTGCTGCATAAAACTTGCCGTAATAAGAGCGCCCATAGAATGACCGACTAAAAAATATCGTTTCATGCGAAAATCAGTTTTAAGATAGGTAAGAACTTTTCTCAAATCATCGATATAGACAGAGAAATCTTCAATATACCCGCGCTTCCCAGAGCTTTTTCCATGGCCTCTTAAATCATAAAGAAAAATATTTCGATTCTCTGGAAAGAGCCTCAAGAGGTACTGATGACGCGAAGAGTACTCCGCAATACCATGAGTCATAACAATCCAAGTATTTGATCCGACCTCTTTAATTTGAGAAAATAGAGAAGTCTCACCATCAAGTTTAATGTATCTTTCTTCTTTGATCATTGACACTCCTTAAAAAAAAGAAAAAAATAAGAATATATGACTAATAAAAGTTAATATCATTATAGAGTGTAACTATGTATTGTCCCACCTGTTTAAACGATTCTCTTCAAATTAATAAATCTGGAATTATTAATATTATTATTAATTCCAAAAAACTCGACAATGGACGCTTTCTTTTTAATCTTGTTGATCAAACAGAAGAGCAGGTCTTTGAAACTTTTGAGGATAAAGCCGAAGATTTTTTTAAATGGTATTCTAAGTTTCAGAACCCTAGTAAGATCCAACGTATTCAAATCATCTCCTCTAACTTCAATTGTACTTCGGGCTGCCCTTTTAAGGCCAACATGAAGAAATCTGTGCTAGGTGTGCTCCTTCCTGAAGAAGAAGTCAAAGAGGTTATTTTAACCCTTGGAGAAAAGTATAATCTTGAAGTTGAGCTCCTTGATGATGAGGACAACACTATTTAACTGTCTTGAAAAAATTCTCTTACTCTGCTAAGAAAAATCATCACATCATCTCTTAAACCAATAAAGACTTTTTATGTATCGCCTTTTTATCATCGTTCTTCTTCCACTCTTTTTTGCCTTTTTTTGCTCTTGCAACGCTTTAACTCCTAAAAATCCCAGCACAGCTCTTACGAAAGATAGCTATAACAACTTGTGGTTAGAAGTAACAAAAGAAGATGCAGAACAAACTCTTCAACATAAAATCCAAGAGGCCTTTCTGTCATTAAAGGATAATAAAAAACGCCAAGGTCTTTACCTTCGGCTTCCTCATGAACAATCAAATCTTATCTCTTTTCTCAAAGAGTTAAAATTTGAGGCCTATCGGATTAATGATGATGAATCTGTTTGGATTTACCGCAATGGGCGAGCTATTCCCGATCAGGCCAATATGTTAGCAGGAATGGGTGTGGCCCTCTTTAATCAAAGAGGCGAATTACTTTTAGTGCGCAATCGTGGTGTCAAAGTATGGCATCTTCCTGGTGGGGCCGTTGATGCTCATGAACTCAATATTTATGGTGCCATCAGGGAAGTTAAGGAAGAACTCAATTTAAAAATTGAAGTCGACTTTTTAAAGACAGTGGCCTTCACTAATCGCTTGGGTAAAATATCCAATCAAGAAACCAACGGAATTGCCCATTACTTTCTCTACACAAGACCCATTAAAGAATCCCAAATCAAGCTTGATGAAGATGAAATTGACGAGATGACATGGGCCAATCTTCAAGATATTGGGCCAGAAAAAAATATCAAGGGATTTTCTTTTATTCCCTTTTTAAAGGATTTTATTCATCAACTCAATCCTGAAACATCTCGCCACGAAGCTGTTTTTTTATCGCCAACATCACTTATTCAGACACTTAAATGGAATTAGCTTTTTCTAATCCATCTAAATCTAGCGAACAAAGTAGCTTTAAATTTTTGTTGATTTTTTCAAGAGGCCAATTCCACCACGCAATCTTTTGTAGCCTCGCAATAGAAATATCATCAAAGCGCATTTTCACTACACGCGCAGGATTTCCTGCCACAATCGAATAAGGAGGCACATCTTTAACTACAAAGGCACCTGCTGCAATGATGGCCCCATCTCCAATGGTCACGCCATTTCGCACCGTACTTCCAAAACCAAACCAGACATCATTTCCAATAATAATATCGCCTTTCACTTTAAACTCAGAGACATCAAAAGCTTCTTCCCAACCTTGCCCAAAAATAGGAAAAGGGTATGTCGTAAGAGCATCTAACTTGTGATCTCCCGTCATAATAAAACGTGTATCCATAGCAATGGCACAGAATTTTCCCATCACGAGCTTTACTTTATCAGGCGAATAATTATAGAGAACGTTATATGTCTCAAAGCGGTGAGGATCAGCAAAGCGATCATCAAAGTAAGTATAATCTCCAATAAAAATATTGGGGGCAGTGATAATATTTTTTAGAAAAACTAAGTTTTTATCATGCTCGAGAGGAAAGACTGATAAAGGATCAGGTCCAGTTTTTTTTGTCATAGAAATACTTTGCGGAATTGTTGGGATTTTGTTTATGGTGGGCGTTGACGGGATCGAACCGCCGACATCTACCTTGTAAGGGTAGCGCTCTACCAGCTGAGCTAAACGCCCCTGCGTTTTGATACGCAAGGAAACTATAAAACTACGGGATTCTTGTCAACGAAAATATGAGAAAATTGGAAAGAATAATTTTAACGGGCACTTTCTTTAAGAAGAGCATTGAGGAATTTACTGACTTCTTTTTTCAACTTATCTAAATTCATCTCTGTCGTAAAAAGCAACCTTCTGTTGGCGCGCGAGTCTTTCACTTTCTCAATAACATCCATAGAATCTTCCATTAATTTTTTCCACTTCTTTTCTTTTTTTACTTTTTTACTACTCAAGGCCAAAAGACCAATCCCAGTGCCTCCCACCATCATAGAGATAGGAAGACCAGCAATTGTTGCAGCAAAAAAGGCCTGAACTGGCAAAGAGCTTGTAAATAAAAGGGCCGTTGTTACTTGGGCCAGTCTCTTTAAATTTTTCTTGCGTGCTGATTTTTTGTGCATTTTCTCAAAAAATATTCCCACATGATTTAGCAAGAGATCTCTGTAACCCAAAGAACGGACCTTTCCTTTTTTGTCCACAAATTCAACTCGCATCCATTCATAACCATCGTTATCTTCAAAGATAACGTATCTCAAATGATCAAATTCTCGATTTCTCATAAGCATAAACATCTTGTTTTCCAGAGAATCATCTAACTCTCCCTTACTCTCTGGAAGTTTTACAAAGACAAGAGGCCTTGCTTTCTTTTTTACTTTTTTTCTTTCATAAATTTCAAAGACGCGAACATTTTCTTTATCTTGATATCCTTCAAATTTCTTAAAAGGAACTTGGTGGTAATTATGAAAAAATTCCTCTTTGAAATTTTTAAATTCACTTTTGCTGAAAAGATGACCTGATA
>CALDHR010000113.1 GCA_937898585.1 uncultured Oligoflexia bacterium | reverse complement strand
CGTCTACCGTGGCATCGAGGACAAGGCTTTCGTGATTGGCAAGAAGCATCCCCGTCGCTTTAGGGTGAGCTTTTTTAGCAAACTTGAGGTGTTCCACTAAAAAATAACTCTCACCGTGAATAGGGATAATGTGGGTGGGGTTTACCATTTTATAGAGGTCTTTAAGGTCGCCTTGGGAGGCATGCCCTGAGGCGTGAAGAGGATTTTCTCGCGAGTGTAAAAAAAGGCGCCCTCCTAAAAGAGAAAGCTGGTTGTAAATTTTTGAAAGTTTTTTTTCATTGCCGGGGATGACGTTGCTGCTGAAAAGAAAACTATCATCTTTTGTAAAAGAAAAAAGTTTGCATTCGTCATTGGCAATGCGTTTGACGGCACCGCGCTGATCGCCTTGAGATCCGGTGGCAAAAACAACTAAATTGGAAGAAGGAATTTTTTTGAGTTCATCTTCTCCAGCTAAAACAATACTTTTGAGATGATTGGGAAGCTTGTCAGAAAAAAGATCATAGATCTCTCTCATCGAACGTCCAAAGAGAAAGACGACTTTTTGATGTTCATGGGCCAATTGAAGAAGATTAATAAAGCGGTGAACGTTTGAAGCAAAAAAAGTTATAAAGAGCTTTCCCTGTGCTTCTTGGAAGACACCGCGTAGCCCTTTGAGAAGATCATCTTCGCCTAGAGTTTGTCCTGGTCGCAAAATATTGGTGCTATCGGCCATTAAAAAGCGCTCTTTGGTTCCCTTGAGCCTTTCCTTGAGAAAAGAAGTGTTTATTTTATCTTCGGGAAAAACCTCCGAGCTAGCGGCCCTTATTTTAAAGTCCGAAATATAAATAACGCTCTTTTTTAAGAGAGAAGAATAAAAGAGCACGCCAAAAGTCTCAGGAATAGAATGGGCCACATTGAAGGCAGCGACAGTATAGCTACCCAAGGTAAAAAGATCATTTTCACTGAGGCGTTTCATATTCATGGATTGGGCCAAGTAGGTTTTGCGCAAAAGAAATTTCTCCGTCAAAGGAGAGGCGTAGACATCCAAGTGGGGAAATTCTTCAAAGAGGTGCTGGGCGGCCCCAATGTGATCTTCGTGGGCATGGGTAAAGATAATGGCCTTGAGTTTTTCTTTATCAACAATATGGCGAAAATCGGGGATAAAGTAGTTAATTCCCAGCAATTCATCTGAAGAAAAAAGAATACCCGCATCGATAATGATGGCCTCATTTTGGGCCTCAATGTAGACCATATTGCTGCCGATTTCTCCTACACCGCCAAGAGGGGTGATGGAAAGTGGCGTTTTGAGGGGATGCTTGGTATTTTTTAAGACTGTCATGATGATGCCAAATGAATAAGTTGTGTGAAGAAAGGGTCAACGATGAAATTGCCATTTATCCATATTTTTTTATGTTCTCTTTTTTTTAGTTTTAGTGTCTTTTCTCAGGGAGATCAAGGAAAGTTTCAGGAGGTGAGAATTGCCACTTCGGCCATGCAAAACCTCTCTGTTCTGCACGCAACAGATGCTGCTTCTCAGAATATCAATCGTCTTT
>CALDHR010000112.1 GCA_937898585.1 uncultured Oligoflexia bacterium | reverse complement strand
GAGGAGTAAATAATGAAAATCTTATTTTTGACTTTTTTAGTTTTTAATTTTCTTTCTTGTGCCAAGTCAAATAGGATAAGAAAATCTTCCTCAAGTAATACAAATTTTAAAAGTGTGAGATCTCTTAACAGCTCGGAGTCTGAGTGGATAAAAAGTTTATGTTATAACTTAGGGCAATCTGTCACAGATGTTCGAGATTCCTTGAAATATTTTTTTTCCCTTGATAAAACTAGTTGTAGTGGTGACGTAAATAAGCTTAATCTTCTTTCCACAACATTAAAAAATAGTGGAAATCAGTATGAGTTTTCTCATTCTTCTTCAGAGGAATGGGTAAAAGATGCTTTTTATCCTTATTTGATTACAGATCAAACAGTAGACTTTGATTTTTTCTGCAAAGAGATAGCTCTTCTCAATAAAAAACTTGAGAATACAGTTATGTTAGAAGGAACGGCCGTTCAATTTGACGTAAAAAGCAGTGTCAATGAAATTACAGCAGAACTCAATTACTTTAGTATTGAGAAAAACGAGGGCGCCAAAAAGAATTTTCGCCAGAAAATTACCATCGAAGTTATAACAGAAGCAAAGGCCAATAAAGAAAAATGGCCTAAAGGAACAGTTCTCTTCTTTAAACGACAAACGCCTTGTTCCGACGATAGGAGTTTGCTGATAAGAGAACATCGCCTTCTCAGTATAGAAGAATAGAGTTGTCACTATTTCTTTTTTAGTTCAAAAAATGTTGCTCTTATTAAGAGGAATGAAAAAATTCCTGTAATGAGGTGAGTGTAAAGAGGAAACTCATTGTGCTCATGAAGATGTTTTGAATCTAACTTCATTTGAATAGGTCCATAATTTTCATAAAATAAATCTAAAAAGTAGGCACCAAGAAGGGAGATTATGACAATACTGATAATGTTAATGATGATACTTTTTTTACCCATATATTTTTGAAGAACAGCAAGGTTAGAAATATTGGTGGCCGGTCCAAGAGTTAAAAGCAAAAGGGCCGTTCCAGGTGAGATGCCTTTTAAAATGAGAGAGGCCGCCAGAGGAGTTGAGGCCGAAGCACAAATGTAGAGAGGAATACCAATAAAAACAACGATGATTCTGGTCCAGAAAGAAGAAAATTGAAGAAAAAAATCATCAGGGATAAAGTAGTTAATGAGGTGTCCTACGATAAGTCCAAAACAGAGCCATAGAGCAATATCTTTTAAGAGGTCGTGATAGGCATAGCGCAAAATGCGCTGAATTGTGCCTCTTTCTTTTTGCTTTTTAGTGGTTTTCTCTTTTTCTTGATGACAACAGCTTTTCTCTTTTTTTTCTTCTACAAGAGCAGAGATGTCTGTTTTAAAAAGGTAGTTAAGTATGCCGGCCAAGAGAGAAGAAATAAAGGCCACTAATGGTCTAAGAATTGTCATAGGAAGATCCATCATAGCGTAGGTAACCGCCACAGAGTCAATGCCAGATTCTGGTGTTGAAATAAGAAAGGCCGAAGTTGCCCCATTTTTGGCCCCACTTTTTTTCAGTTCCACGGCAACTGGGATAACGGAACAAGAGCAGAGAGGGAGAGGGACGCCAAGGAGAGCTCCTTTGAAAATAGGAAGAAATCCTGATCCGCCTAAATGCTTTTTAATGGTTTTTTCTGTGATAAATTCATGGATAAGAGCGGCCACTAAGAGTCCTAGCATGAGGTAAGGGGCCGAAAGAAGCAGATATTCCCAAAATTCCCTTATAAAAGTCATAATTTTTCCCAAGTTTTCTGTTGGTTACTAGATTCTTTTAGACGTAAGCATTATAGGATAGATAGTGGAGTATGCAAATGTTGGATTTTTTCAAAAATAAAAAAGATAGAGGACAGCTAAACAGTTTCTTGGGAACGGCCATTGGAACAGGTTTATTATATTTACCTTTAGAGGCCACTCAGAGAGGATTTTTTTCTTTCTTCTTGTCCTGTTTAATTGCTTTTCCTTTTGCTTATTTTTCTCTTTACTTGATGACGCGATTGCAAATGAGTTCAAAAAATCCTTTGAGTTTTAACAGTGTCATTACTTCTCTTGTGGGGAAAAGAAAGTCAGTTTTTATCTCTCTAGGTTACTTTTTTATTTTTATCTCTCTTCTCTCTGGCTATTCAAAGGCCTTATGCCAAGATGTTTTTAATCTTGTTTCACAACAAGTAGACTATCACCTCCTCTCTTTTTTTGTTTTAGGGGCCCTCGTCTTAGTGGTTATATTAGGTGAGCGTTTTATTTTAAAGATTATGGAGCTACTGACAACTCCTCTCGTTATTATTCTTTTACTTTTATCAGTTCTCCTTATTCCCTATTGGGATTTTTCTAGTATTTGGACGAGGAGTACTTTTAATTTCTTTGATTTACTGAAATCTCTTTTTATTTTAGTTCCCCTTATTTGTTTCAGTATTTTGTATTACCCAACGCTCTCCTCTATGATTCTTTCCTATAGAGAAGAAGAAGAGAGTGAAAAAATCATCCCTCTTTTGAAATTGGCCCAACTTATTCTCTCAGGCCTTGTTTTTTTCTTTATTAGCTCTTTTATTTTGGCCCTAGGTCCTGAAGAGATTTCTTATGCGCAAGAAAATAATATTTCGGTGATTCCCTTAATTGGCCCTAAGCTTCAAGGATTGACTCGTTACTTGGCCCCTTTTATAGGTCTTGCCGCCATTTCCTCTTCGTTTATTGGTGTGTTTATAGGAGCACGAGAAGGAATGGGAGGTCTTTTAGAAAAGCTTATTGAGGATAGAAAGAAAAGAGGCCTGGTGGTCTCGCTGCTTATTTTTATTTTTCTCTATAGCGTGGCCGTTGTAGACTTTAGATTAGAGTCGCTCTTAGGATTAGTTATTGTCCCGCTTCTCGCTTTTATTTTTTTTATTTTTGTGGGAATTCTTATATTACAAAAAGATATTGTGAGATTGAAGCGAGAGAAAATAATGGCCGCAAGCACTGTTATTTTTGGCCTTTTTCTTCTCTTTTCCTATTTTGTTGGCACAAGCTTATAAGGGAGTTAGAATGTGGTGCCCAGGGCGAGACTTGAACTCGCACAGACCGATGAAGGTCCGAGGGATTTTAAGTCCCTTGTGTCTACCGATTTCACCACCTGGGCATAGATGTTAGGTGTGATAAGCGGTGCGAATATGCCCCATCAGAATAGGTTTTGTCAATGAAAAACACTGCAAAATTAGATCCTTCTTTTTGCATCAACTTTTTTCTTTTAATATTTTTTTTATCATCGTGTTCTATTGCTCCCTTATTTGAAGAAAAAAGTAGTCCTTTTACTGCCATTATAACCAATCATAGAGGAAGCAAAGGGGTTACAAAGTTCTATTGGCCAAAGAAGCTGCTTTATAGGGAGCAAGAAAATTGTCCTGGTCATTGGCCTTTTAGTGAAGGAATTATTCGTGATGCACTGGATGAATGGGGAAATGCTCAAAGCATTATCCTCTTGGGGGCAGATGCCAACAATTCTGCTGGCCATCATATTTTTCATCATGTTGTTCTTGTGGGGAAAATTCTCTTCAAAGAAAATCAAAGAGAAAGAACCATTTTTATTGCACGGCAGGAGGGAGATCACCAAGAGCTTCTTCCTGAAGAGGTTTCTTTAATTAAGCATTTTTGGAGTAATTTATATGAAGAAAGAGAAGTGCTTTCTGTTGTAACTCAGGGGGTTAATCTCAATGATGAGCTACAGAAAAGAATAGTGGGAAAAAGTGAATGGGAGAGAATAAGAAGAAGTTGTATGGCGCTTTATGATGTTCTTGAAAAAGATAAAAAAATTCAGAACTTCAAAGGAAAAGAACTTTCCTATTTTACCTGCCGACGATACATTGATGAAGAGAGAAAAGGAATAACAAGAGAAGATAGGCAGTATCACTTTTTTTTAGATTCTCTTCTTCATCTTTCTACTTATGGCAGAGTCTATAATTGCAAAGAAGAAAATTTCTTTAATTCCAGTGGTGATTTTGAGCGAATGAAACAAAAAGATTTTTTTTCGCTTGTTCTCTATCCTCATCTCTGTAAGGGGGGATTTCCTTACCGGAAGATTGAAGAGAAGATTAAAAGAGAGCTTTATATCCTCTGGCGTAGGAATAAAGAGACTCTTTTTTGGCAGGATAATTTTTCAACTCTAGGGGGCCTTTCTCTGCGTCTTAAAAAAACAGTAAAGCGAAGAAAGAATGAATACCGATGTAGGAAAAAAGATGTCGATTTTAAAAGAAAATAAAATAAAAGTTTATAGCTGGGGAGGAAACTGTTGTTTCCCTTTATCTCGCTGGCAACAAGAGAGCTTTGGTTCTTTTGAAAAGGCCAATTATCTTTTAATTAGTTCACCTCTTACGGTAAAAAAGGCCGCTTATGTCTTATATCTTGTAAAAAAAATGAAAAAAATAAAAGCTCTTGTTGTCGCAGGTGATTGTGCTTTGAGTAGGGGAGATGTTGATCCTCGAAATATTTTTCACTCAGTGATAGAAGTAGAGGGGCATCTCCCTTCAGAAGAAAAAATTTATCAGGCGCTACAATCATGAGCTCATCTTTTTCTGTTCAAAAACTTCACGATGTTCATGATTTTTTTTCTCTTTACTTAAATGATGATGACACAAGTTTGGTTCAGATTAAGGATATTATTGTCTTTGAATCATTGTATATGAGAGTCTTTTTTCCAGAAAAGAAGAAAGATGTTTTTTATCAATTGAGTAGGATGGATTGGTCTATTATTAAGCAGCAATACCGTGAAAAGTTTTGGCCTCTTTGGTCTGTTTGGCGTCAGCTTGGAAGAAAGGAAGTTCAAAAAGAATTTTATCCTCTCTTTTTAGAGAGGCCTTATCATTTTTTTTGGAGTGAATGGAATATTCGTCTTTGGGACTTTATGGGAGGAGAAGAGATTCCTCTTGTTCCTTGGAAAGATTTACTAGAGAGAGAATTTCGCAAAACATGGTATCAGTTAGAGGCCCCTGCAAAAAGAATTATTAATAATATCTCTCATCCTCTGGTTCAACGAGGAATGCATTTGGCCTTTGAAATGCAAGAAGAGAATCCTGCGAAAATATCTCGATTGATGATGGACTTTGGTTATCATGAAGGTCGCTTCAATCTTCCTTGTGGTCTAGAAGAGATGATTGAAAGAGAGCTTCCTTCGCGCTTTACTTCCTCTTATCATCACGCAAGTTTTCTTTTAGCAAAAATGGTTGAAAAAGAATTTTCTTGGAAAGAGGAAAAGAATGTTTCTGCTGAGCGGTTGGTCTTGCTGGAAATAGAGCGAATTAAAAATCATCTTAATCTTCTTGCAAATGTAGCAAGACTAGAAAAGAGCTATCTTCTCTTGAGGAAAATACTTCAAGTGGAAAAGAGGGTGCTGGATTTAGAAGCTCAGTATTTTTTTCACTATCAAATACGTCCTTTTCAAAAAAATAATTTTTTTCCAGAAAGACCAGGCCTTATTCTTTTAGAATTAAATAAGATAAAAGAAATAGTCTCTTCTTTTAAAGCACCATGCTCTTCAAGAAAGATTAGTTTTAATGAAGTTAAAATGATGTTGGAAGAAGGGCTGACAGGCCCTATCCTTCGTTCAGTTGGTATTAATCTTGATTTAAGAAATCAAAAAAATTATCTGCTCTATAACCGCTATGCGTTTAAAGAAGTATTGTCTTCTCATAAGAATATTGGTGCTATTTTCCATCTCTTCGTGCAAGAGATTCTCTCTTCAATGAGCATCATTGATGGTATTTTGGGAGACTATCCTTCTCCTTCTGATTGTCAGCAACAAGAAGAAGAATTTATTCAAACAGATGATTTTTTATTTGATAAAGTAGAGGCCCCTATGGGAGAGCTCTCTTGTTGTTTAAAAATTAATGCTGATAAAGTAATTACCCATTTGCACTTTACCTCGCCCCATCTCTCGGCGGCCCATTTTCTTACCCGTTATGCTCCAGGAAAAGGGAGAAAAGAGATGGAAATTCTCCTTGCTCTTTTTAATTTGATGCCGCAAGAAATAGATATTCTCCCGTCAACTTAAAATTTCATGAAAGGTTCACCGTTATGTCAGGACAATCTATCCATTATGCGGATTATTTACAGTTAAACACTCTTCTTTCTGCCCAAGGACCTCTTTCTGATGTGCATGAAGAGATGCTTTTCATTATTACCCACCAGGCCTATGAGCTTTGGTTTAAGCAGATGCATCACGATGTTGATTCAATTCTTGCTATTTTTTCTCAAAACTCCATTGAAGAGCGCTCTCTTTTAAAAGTTCTCTCTCGTGTAAAGAGACTCCAAGAAATCATGAAAGTTATGAGTGGCCAGTTTGATATTTTGGAGACCATGTCTCCCCTTGAGTTCTTAGAATTTCGCCACCTTCTCGTTCCTGCATCGGGCTTTCAGAGTGTTCAGTATCGCTCCCTTGAAGTTAAACTTGGCCTTAAGATGAAAGAAAGAACCAAGGAAGATCAAGGTTTTTTCACCGTTCACTTGAGAGAAGATGAGAGAAAAATTCTTGAAGAAATTGAAGCAAAAGATGGTCTTTTACAGGAAATTTCAAAGTGGCTTGAGCGATTCCCTTTTTTAGAGTTTTCTCATTTTAACTTTTGGGATGAGTTTAAAAAATCTGTTCAGAAAATGCTCAAAGGCCAAGAAAATCTTTATCTCAATCAATCTTTGACGGAAGAAGAAAAAAAGAGATTTTTACAGTTTTGGAAGGCCGAAGAAAATCACTTTGAGTCTCTTTTTGATGAAAATCTCTATGAAGAAGAACTTAAAAGTGGCAGGCGAAAACTCTCACAAAAGGCCATGCTTTCGGCCCTCTTTATTAATTTTTATCGAGATGAACCGCTTTTGCATCTTCCCTATCAGTTGATAAGCTCTTTAATTGATCTCGACGAACTGTTTTCTACTTGGCGCTATCGCCACACCATGCTTGCTCAACGAATGCTTGGCATGAGGCCTGGAACAGGAGGTTCTTTGGGGCATCGTTATTTGGCCAATACGACACAGAAAAATAGATTATTTTTAGACTTTTATGCTTTGGCCACTTACCTCCTTCCTCAAAAAGACAGGCCAGCTCTTCCTAAAGAACTTAAGGAGATGCTGGGTCATTCTTATAAGCAAGGATCATAAACTTATGAAGCTAAAGGAATTTTCTAATTTTGTTGCGGGTGAGTCTAAACGAGGAAGCGCATCTGAGATTATTGATGTGTTTGCTCCCGCGGAAAATCAACTTTATGGCAAGCTTCATGATTCAACGACAGAAGACCTTGATGCTGCGGTAAAGATGGCCAAAGAAGCTCAAAGAGAGTGGATGAGTTTTTCGCGAGATGAGAAAAGCAATGTTCTTACTAGAATAGCAAAAGTAATTGAAGATCATTTTGACTTATTTTTAGAGACAGAAGTAAAAGATACAGGAAAGCTTCTTTCTTTTGCCAAAAACGTAGATATTCCGCGAAGCGTGACAAATTTTCGTTTTTTTTCACAACACATCAGCAGCTTTGATGGAAAAGAGTTGCGCCAGAAAAATGCACAAGGAAGAGAAGAGATTTTTCGTGTTCTTTCATCACCGCTAGGCATTGTAGGTGTTATCTCTCCCTGGAATCTTCCTCTTTATCTTTTGACATGGAAAATTGCTCCGGCCCTTGCAGCAGGTAATGCGGTTATTGCAAAGCCTTCAGAATTAACCCCCGCTTCGGCCTCTCTTTTGGGAGAGCTGTTGGCCACCTATCAGCAGAAAATAAATCTGCCTACAGGGCTTATCTCTATTTTGCATGGATACGGAAAAACTATTGGTGAGGCCATTGTAGAGCATCCGGAAATTAAGGCCATTTCCTTTACGGGCGGAACTTTCAGTGGACGAAAGGTTTATGAAAAAGCGGCCAGTGGATTAAAAAAGTGCTCTCTTGAGCTTGGTGGAAAAAATCCTTTTGTGGTTTTTGATGATGCAAACTTGGAAGAGGCCGTAGATCTCGCCGTGAGGAGTTCTTTTTCCAATCAAGGGCAGATTTGTCTTTGTAGTTCGCGTTTTTATCTACAAGAAAATATTTATGAAAAATTTAAACAATCTTTTATAGAAAAAACAAAAAAAATAGAGCTGGGATCCCTTATCTCTTCTCAGCACAAAGAAAAAGTAATGTCATTCCTTCTGCAGGCCAAAGAGTGCAAAGGTGTTTTTTTGACAGGAGACCTTGAAGAGCAGAAAAAACATGAAGGGACAAATTTCTTAGATCCTGTCATTCTCGAAAATTTGCCTCAAAAAAGTCCTCTTAATCAAGAAGAGATCTTTGGACCAGTGGTAACCTTAAACTCTTTTAAAGGAGAGGAGGAGGCCATTATGTTGGCCAATGATTCGTCTTATGGATTGGCCGCGAGTATTTGGACTACAAATTTAGGCCGAATGCTTCGCCTCTCTCAGCAAGTTGAGGCGGGAAATATTTGGTTTAATGGCTGGATGAGGCGGGATTTGCGTGCGCCTTTTGGAGGAATGAAAAACTCTGGAGTTGGGCGCGAGGGAAGTGTGGATTCCATCAGGTTTTTTACACAGGAAAAGTCAATTTTTATGGGGGAAATTTAATGGAACAACAAAATCAGACTATTGTAAGTAAGGAGGCCGCCAAACCCGTTGGTTTTTATCCTCATGCCAAATGGGTGGGACCTACTCTGTATTTATCGGGAATAGGCCCTCGTCGTCAAAAAGATAACAGCATTCCAGAGACTTTCGAAGAGCAGTGTCACAGTGTTTTTGATAATGTTAAGGCCGTTTTGTCATCATCGAATTTATCACTAGAGCATCTTGTGGATGTGACCGTTTTTTTGACGAATATGAAAAAAGATTTTGCTTCTTTTAATCAAATTTATGCTTCTTATTTCCCTCTTCTTGAGAAGGCCCCTTGCCGGACAACAGTTGAGGTCGTCTCTCTTCCCACTCCCATTGATATTGAACTTAAATGTATCGCTTTTAAAGCGTAGATCTGCTAGGAAAATCCCATGAAAGAAAATACCTCCCCCAATACATTTTATGTAACAACTCCCATCTATTACGTAAACTCCGTCGCCCATATCGGCCATGCTTATACAACAACTTACGCTGATGTTCTTCATCGCTTCCATAAGCTTTTCGGAGAAGAATCTTTTTTTCTTACAGGAACAGATGAGCACGGGCAAAAAGTTGAGCAGGCCGCTGTTAAGAAAGGGGTTGCGACTATTGAGCATTGTAATGAAATGAGTGAGAAGTTTAAAGAGTTATGGGAAAAAATGCAGATCATACCCTCTGACTTTATTCGCACCACAGAAGAGCGCCATGCAAAAGTGGTACAGGAGATGTTGCAAAAACTCTATGATGAAAAGCTTATCTATGCCGCTGAATATGAAGGATATTATGAAGTCAGTGAAGAGCGCTTCTTGACAGAAAAAGAAATTGAAGAAAAAAACTATTCTAAAGAAGGGCCAGAAGTGGTTTTCTTAAAAGAAAAAAGTTATTTCTTTAAAATGGGACAGTATCAAAGTTGGCTCATCAATCATATTAATGAAAATCCTGATTTTATTATTCCTGAGACACGCAAAAATGAAGTGTTGGGATTTTTAAATAAACCCTTAAATGACTTGTGTATTTCACGACCAAAAAGTCGTATGAGCTGGGGGATTGATCTTCCTTTTGACAAAGACTACGTTACCTATGTTTGGTTTGATGCTCTTCTCAATTATGTAAGTATTCATCTCTCTAGAGAGAATGGAAAAGAAGAATTACAAAAGTGGTGGCCAAGCACGACCCATCTTATTGGAAAAGATATTTTAACAACACATGCAGTTTATTGGCCAACGATGCTCAAAGCGTTGGGGTTTTCCATGCCTAAAACCATTGCCGTTCATGGATGGTGGCTTTTAGGTCAAGATAAGATGAGTAAATCTAAGGGAAATGTGGTCAATCCTTTAGAGCTAATGGAAAAATATGGCATTGAAGAATTTCGCTATTTTTTAGTTCGTGAAATGAGTTTTGGATCAGATGCTAATTTCAGTGAAGAGTCTCTTGTTATTCGCTTAAATACAGAGCTTTCTAATGATCTTGGAAACCTTCTCAGCCGCACTCATAAATTAGTAATGAAATTTTATGATGGAAAGATCCCTGATTGCAAAAAAGAAAAGAAAACATATCTTGAATCTGAACTTGCTGAAGTCGTTAATCACTTGGCCATGAATGTAGAAAAAGAAGTTCGAGCGCTTCACCTCAACCTTGCTGTTGAAGAAACTGTTCTTTTTGTAAGAAAGCTCAATAAGTATATTGATGATGTAAAACCTTGGTCTTTGGCCAAAAATGAAGAGACAAAGGAATATGCGGGCATTTGCCTTTATACCGTTTTAGATTCCCTGAAATTAGTTGCGGAACTGCTTAGTCCTATCATGCCTGAAAAAATGACATCAATGATGCAAGCACTTGGTACTCAAAAAAGTGGTCTTTTGGAAGTAGGCCAGTTGAATGCAGGCGATGAATTAGGTGAGGCCGTTAATCTCTTTCCGCGGATTGTTTTGAATAATGAGTAGATGTATTAAGCATAACCAATTTGCCACATGGCCCAAACATAGCAGATGGCCATGGCATACAAGAGAAGATCGCTAATAATTCCGAGATAACCCTGTTCTTTGTATTTTTCGGGAAAAAATCGCAAAAAGAAATATTTTCCCTGAAGGCATAAAACAACAGTGGCCAAAAAAGCAATAAATCCCATGGTGAGATAGGCCAGCAAAAAGAGAGGATCTTTTCGGTAGTCCTTACTGATGGTTATATTTTTTATGATCGTCTCTTTTATTTCTTCTTCTTCCTTTTTCTTTATCTTTTCTACTTGCTTCGTTTTTACTTTTGTTGGAAGAATATTCTTAAAGACCTCTTTGTTTTGGAGGTATTTAGTGTCGGGAATCATGTGCTTACTTCCCTGTGTAAAAGAGTGAGCTTCTTGGAGTTGTAGTGTTCCCCAAAATTGGATTTCATCACCAACGAGAAATCCTCCTTGTTCAAGAGCTTTATTCCAATTGAGATCAAAATCACTGCGCTTGAGAGATCCTTTAAAGGTTAAAAAATAGCTTTCTTTTTTCCAGCTATCTGTAATGGGTCCTGTTAAAGAATAGGTTAGAGGAATTTTTTTTTCAATGTCGCGTATTTTAAGCTTTCCATTTTGGTAAAAGATAGAGGGGTGTTTGTAAGTTTGTAGAAAGTCATTTTTTTTTAAGTGCCCATCTCGTATTTTATTTCCTGTGTCGATGGAGCTTGCTTTTATTTTAAGACTTGCTGTCTGAGGAAGGATGCTACCATTTTCATCTATTTCAACTTCTCCTATAAACTCATTGAATCTTCCTGTAACAGAAGAGACTTTTAAGTAAGAGACTTCAAAGTGAAATTCTGAGTGATTATAGTTAACAATGAGTTTTTTGTGTTTGGCCTTTAAAGAAAATGAAGATACTAAAAGTAAGAAATAAAAAGAGAAGATGATTTTCATTAGTCACAGCTTTTTTTAGTGATACCAAAAAACTCCTTCTTTTCTAGTAAGCTTGCTCGCCCAATTTCTTGATTAAGGAGGATTTTGATTTTATCGATTTCTTCAGGTTTTTCTATCACAAGAGTAAGATCATTTAAATACTTTAAGCTATTAACCATCATACGCACAACTTTTTCTCTACCTTTCATATTGGGAGATTGCCCACTCATGTAGCAGATGGATTTCAAACATCGTGTATAGTCAGTAATTTCTTTAAAACCAAGAGTGGCCGCTGTTCCATAAATGCGATCAATGACTTGACCAAATTTTTGAAAAAGAGTAGCGTCTTCCATTTTAGTTTGAATGATTTGGTCAATAATAACTTTTAATTCTTTTTCAATAATTTTAATTTCAGCAACGAAGTCATCTAGAATTTCTTTGTCAATTTTCATGATTTTCCCCCATTTTTTCTTATCGTCAAAAGAGAAGATTATTGAAGGATATTTTTAATGCAGGCCATTTTTTTCTCAGTTTCTTGCCACTCAGAGAGAGGATCAGAATCCCTGACAACACCGCAACCAGCAAAACAGGTCATTTGATTTTCTTTGAAGGAAATAATGGCACTGCGAATGCCAATAAAAAGAGAAGATTTTTTTTTGTTAATGAATCCGAAAGGAGCACCAAAAAGACCTCTCGGAAAATATTCAATATTTTTAATTTCTTCTTTTGCTGTTTCTTGAGGAAGTCCACAAAGAGCAGGTGTGGGGTGGAGCATTTCCACTAAGTGGAGAGGTGAGATACTATGTGATGATTTGAATTGATAAAGCCGACAAAGATGTTCAAGGGTTCTAAGCTTGTAAATAAAAAGGGGAGAAGATGAAAGCACCCCTGTTTTATCTTTGAATTTTTCTTCAATAAAATCACAAACATATTGATGCTCTTCTAAATCCTTTGCAGAGGATAAAAGATCTTTCTCAGAAGAATTCTTTTTTGTTCCAGCAAGGGCCATCACAGAGATATTTTTACCTTCTTGATGAAAAAGATGCTCAGGAGTACGACCTAGAAAAATTCTTTGCTGGCCAAGAGAGAAACAAAAAAAAGTTTCATTGTTATGAGATTTATCTTGATGAACCTGAATAAGATTTTCCCAATAATGGAGAAAGTGAGAATTTTTTTCTTCGGCAATTTTTTCTTGAGTGATTCGTGAGAGAACAATTTTTTGGTATTTATTTTGCTCAATACTTTTTTTGATACCTTGAACTCTCTTTTCCCATTCATCAAAAGAAGTTTCCATAAACTGATGCTGAGGAAATGACCATGATGGAATTTCTTCCTGTGATGTTGCTTCAAAGATAGTGCATTCATTTCTTCTTTCATCAAAGACAAAGAGCATCTTAGGAAGAAAAAACTTAGGAGAAAAACTCTCTTGTTCAAAAGGAAAAGAGGAGAAAAGAAAAATATCTTCATTTTCATGAAGAAAGTAATCGGCCTCTCGCAAAGAGAGAAAAATCTTGGCAATATCAAAGCAGTAATAAGAGAGAAAACCATCCTTGATAAAAGCAAAAAATGATTCTTCTTCTATGGACAAGGATCTCTTCTTTTGACTAAGAATTCTCTCCCCCTCCTCAAAAGAAAGAATTTTATTTTCGAGCAACATACAGAGTGGCCACGCCAAAAGTCATGGGGTGATAGGTCACTTCACTAAACTTTGCTTTTGTCAGCAAGTCCTTAAAATTTTCGCCAGAAGGAAAATCTTCAACTGACTCATTGAGATAACGGTAAGCATCTTTATGCCCAGAGAGAAGACGACCAAAAAAAGGAAGGAGATATCTGAAATAAAATAAATAAAGTTGTTTAATAATAAAATTCTTTGGAAGAGATAATTCCAAAACAAGAAAAACACCATTTTCTTTTAAAAGGGCCCTGGCCTTATCTAAGGCGATATCCAGCGAGTGAAAGTTTCTAATACCAAAAGAGACTGTCACAACATCAAAGCTACCGCGAGGAAAATTGGCCGTAACTCCATCTTGGCGAATAAATTTAATTTTTTCTCGGTTAGGAGAATTAGGTAATTTTTCATTGGCAATGCGAAGCATTTCACGAGAAAGATCAAGCCCTATTACTTTTTTACAGTTTTTTTCTTGGGCCAGTAAAAAAGCAATATCTCCTGTTCCCGTGGCCAAATCGAGAATCTCAAGATTTTCTCTCTTTGGAAGGGCCTTTTTGAGTCTAAAACGCCAGTAGCGATCTATGCCAAGAGAGAGAATTTTATTGATATTGTCATAAGTTTTAGAGATTTCATCGAAAATTCTATAAGAATTTTTCTTTAAGCTTTTTGTTCTATTGCCATTCATATAACATCCTTCAATTTAGAGCTGATGGGCTTGTTTACTTTAAAAAGAGAGAATGATAAAGCAATCTTCATGTAATGGGCCAAAATCCAACCTTTTTTTTTGACCATTCTTACCCGAAGGAATCATCGTGTTATTTATTGTTGGCCCCTGCTCTTTAGAGAGCAAAGAGCAAATTGTCCCTATTGTTGAACTTTGTAAGCGTCTCAAAATAACTTATTTTAGAGCACAACTCTTTAAGCCGCGTACTTTTCCCGATTCTTTTCAAGGACTTGGAGTTAAAGGATTGCCTCTTATTGAATACCTTTTAGAAAATGGTTTAAAACTTGTAACTGAGGCCTGTAGCTTAGAGCAGCTTGAAATAGTAAAAGATTTTGCGTCTGTCGTTCAAATTGGAACGCGAAATATGCAAAACTTTGAACTACTTAAGGGCGTTGGCCCGATGTTGGCCCATCACCCTGATACGTTGGTGATGTTAAAACGAGGCTTTAGCAATACTCTTCCCGAGTGGTTGGCCTCTGCGCGCTATTTAGAAAAAAGTGGTGTTCCCCCAGAAAATATTGTTCTGTGTGAACGCGGTAGCCGTTGTGCTTTCGCCCCAACCGGGGTTGTTCTGGATTTTGCTATGGCCCTCAAAGCAAAACAGCACGGTTATAAAGTCATTATTGACCCAAGCCATGGCACAAAAGACGCTCCCATGGTTCTTCCTCTTCTCTCAGCATCACTTTCTTTGCCCCTTGATGGTGCAATGGTGGAAATTCATCCTCGCCCCAGAGAGTCTTGGTCAGATGCAGCACAGGCGGTATCATTAGAGGACTTTGAAAACTTTTTTTCAAAAGGGCCTTGTTTAACCGAGTTAAGGTTGTAGAAATATGGTGGGGATACGAATTCTTAAGGAAATTCCTTTATCTGTTCTGAGCTCTCTTGAGTCTCTCGATTTAGAGTTAAAAGAAAATCACGATAATGAAGATGTTGTGAACGCTCTTCAATCAACGGCCTTAAAAGGGGGGAAACGTTTTCGTCCTCTTTTGGTTTTTTTGATGGGAGAGCTCGCTTCTGTTGAATCAACTTTAATTCGTCCCTACGCGCGTGCCATTGAAATGGTTCATGCTGCAAGTCTCTGCCATGATGATGTCATTGATGGCTCCACTCTTCGTCGTGGAAGACCAACTCTCAACGTAGCAACTTCAAACAAGAAGGCCGTCTTGGCCGGTGACTATTTGCTGGCGCAGGTGATTGTGGATTTGTGCAAAGAGGGCAATCTCGAGGCCCTAGAAATGCTCTCCGAAGTTATTCAAGATTTATCGCAAGGCGAATGGATTCAAGAAGATCTTTCTCTTAAAAAATTTGATGAGATTCTCGAAGAAGAAATTATTTTAGTGGCCAAGAAGAAAACGGCCTCTGTAATGTCTTGGTGTATGAGCATTCCTTTTCTTTTTACAGATAAAACAATGAAAAGAGATCTTTTTTTACAGGCCAAATATATTGGAATGGAATTTGGTATAGCTTTTCAGGCCATTGATGACTTGCTGGATTTTCAAGAAAGTTCACAAAAAGAACAGACTCTTGACTGGCAAAATGGGGTTATGGGGAGAGTTCTCTATGAATATCGTCAGCTAGGAGGAGATCTTGGGTCAGCTGATTTAAAAGAAGAGCTTTTGGCCGAAGCAAAGAAGTCAGTCTACCAAAAGGCCTCTACACAAATAGCGAGTTGTAAAAAAGCTCTTGGTGAACTTACAGCAGAATTAGGTTCCTTGAACTCAAAACAACTCAAAGCAAAAGAGGCACTACTTTTTTTAATGGATTATCTCTTAGAGAGAAAGCTCTAAATTTTACCGCCAGAACGACGCATTTTTATCGCATTTTTGATTCTTCTTTTCTCAGCTGCTTCTTTTTTTTCTTTATTTTCCATGGAAGGCTTAACAAAATACTGTCTTTTTTTATATTCACGCACAATGCCATGAGATTCGCACATTCGCTTGAATTTTCTCAATGCCTTCTCTACACTTACAGACTTTTCGATGTTAACATAAACGCTGGGTTTCTGGGCCATAATCCTCCTTACCTTTTTTGGTGACAGAGAATTATTTTATCAAATTTTACAGAAATTTAAAGAAGTTTTACGAAAGATAAAAAAAGATAAAAAAGGAATATGAATGTTGCGCCATTTTAAAGTCACTGCTTTGTTATTTTCCCTACTTTTTTCGGCCAGCGCCACACAGGCCACCGTAAAACTTAAAATTGCGTCAACTGCTCCTGAAGGAACAACATGGGCCAATTCTTTGGACAAAATATCCACCGAAGTTGCCAAAAAAACCAATAACGAAGTGAATTTTAAGATGTATCACGGCGGTAAGGCCGGAGATGAATCTAGCGTTTTACGTCAAATTCGTATTGGCAAAATGAATGGAGGAGTCTTTACAGGAAAAACTCTTGGCGAGATCAATGGCGATATTCGCGTTATGGAGATCCCTTTTACTTTCTATGAAAAGCGCGATTTGGCCTTCAATTTCTTGGAAAAAAACTGGGCATTTTTTGCCGATGGTTTTGAAAAAAAAGGGCATAAACTTATGAGCTTCTTTGAAATAGGACCTGTTTATCTTGTTTCAAAAAAAGAAGTTAAATCCTTGCAAGATCTTAAAGGGCTTAAAATTTGGACCTGGGAAGGCGACGAATTGGCCAGTAGCTTTATTAAATCCATGAACCTAGTAGGAGTTCCTCTTGGTCTTGAAGGAGTTCTCAGTGCTCTTTCAACAGGGATGATTGAAATGGCCTACTCTTCACCCCTTGGGATTATTTCACTTCAGTGGCAGAACAATATTCAATATCTGATCAATTTTCCTGTTACTTTTTCTGTTGGGGCCTTTGTTCTTTCTCAAAAGGAATGGAATAAAGTTCCTGAGAAATGGAGAGCTGTAGTGGAAGATATCGTGAAGAAAAATGCGAAAGAGGCCAATGAAGAAATTGTCGCTGAAAATCAAAAGTCTCTTGATACTATGAAAATGATTGGGATTGAGTTTCAAGAAATGAAAGAAGCTGATTTTGCTGAAGGAAAGGCCATTCGTGAAAAAGTTATCGAATCCCTTACCGGCAAACTCTTTTCTCCAGAGGCCGTATCCTTGCTAAAAGAGGGAGTTAAAATATGATGCAGAAAATTCGCTCTGCACTTATTTGTATTGATAATATGATTGAAAAAGGAACAATCGGTCTTTTGGTGGCCTCCCTTTTTTCTACCCTTTTTTTGATGATGCTGGTGATGATTGGGCGCTTTTTTAATAGCACCTTTCTTTGGGCCGATCCCCTTGTCCGTCATCTTGTTTTTCTTGGGGCCTTTCTTGGAGGGATTCTTGCTACGGGAAAAGGACAACATATTGCTATCGATATTATTGCAAAATACTTTCAGCGCACGGGCAAAAAGAAAAGTGAAGAAAAACTTCAGGGCCTTGTTTTTCTTCTTTCTAGTATTATCCTCATTTGGCAGGCGAAAAGTGCCATTCCTTTTGTGAAAGATACTTTTATTTATGAAAAAGAGGCCTTCCTCGGCATTCACCGCGGATATCTTGTTAGCATTATCCCGCTTGGGTTTGCTTTTATTAGCTTTCGCTTTTTTGTAACATCCATAAAACTTCTAATGCCAACTACTAGCGGTGAGAAACACGCATGACTATTTTATTTTCTTTTATAGCAGGCCTTCTGGCCATTTCAGGCCTTCCCCTTTTTGTGCTTATGTGCCTGATTGCCCTTTTTGCCTTTACCCAAGTGGGAATTGATACAAGTGCTTCCTCTATTGCTATTTACTCTCTGGCCGCACAACCAACTTTGATTTCCATTCCGCTTTTTACTTTTGCAGGACAACTCATGGCGGAATCAAAATCGCCTCAGAGAATCCTGGATTTGGCCCATTCTCTTTTTGGCCGGCTTCCAGGAGGAGTGGCCATTGTGTGTTTAGTAGTCTGCGCTTTTTTTACCGCCTTTACGGGCGCTTCAGGAGTAACCATTATTGCGCTGGGAGGAATTCTTTATCCTGTTCTTCGCGATGAGAAATACTCAGATGCCTTTACTTTAGGATTAATTTCAACGGCGGGATCACTGGGGCTCCTTTTTCCTCCAAGCCTTCCTATTATTCTCTATGGTCTTGTGGCCAGAGTGGAGATTAGTGAAATTTTTAAGGCCGGATTAATTCCAGGAATTCTTCTCATTGTGGTTTTATCGGCCTATGCTCTTTATAAGGCCCCCAAAAAAGATCCAGCTGATCTCAAAAAACTTCCTCCTTTTTCAATGAGAGAAGTAGTCATGGCGGTGAAAGGAAGCTTTTGGGAGCTTCTTTTGCCCATTGGTATCCTGGTAGGGATTTATGGAGGATACACAACAGCTCAAGAGGCGGCCGCTTGTACGGCGGTATATGTCCTCATTATGGAATGTTTTATCTATAGAGATATTAAGTTAAATCAGTTGCCAAAAGTTGTCGTTGATAGCTCTGCCTTAGTTGGCGCTATTTTACTGATTTTGTGTTGCGCAACGGCCGTAACAGACTTTGTCATTGATGAAGAAATTCCCAGCAAAATTCTGATGGTGATTAAAGAAAATATTCACAACAAATACGCTTTTCTTATTTTTCTCAATATTTTCTTACTTATTATTGGCTGCATGATGGATATTTTTTCTGCCATTATTGTGGTGGTTCCTTTAATTGTACCTATTTCAAAAGAGTACGGTATTGATCCCGTTCACTTGGCCATTATCTTTTTAACAAACCTGGAAATTGGTTATATCACACCGCCTGTGGGGATTAATTTATTTATTAGCTCGTTTCGTTTCAAAAAACCCATTACAGAACTTTATGTGGCCTCTCTTCCTTTTTTACTCTGTTTAATTTTTGCTTTACTTATTATTACCTATATTCCAAGTTTAGTACTGTTTTGGTTTTAAGGGTTTAGTTGTAAAGAGAGGGGGCCTTTTTGAAATTCTTTTTTTCTTTCTTATCTTTGTTAATGGTAGCGCAATCATTTAATCTTCATGCTGGAACACTGGAAAAAGTAAAGAAAAGAGGAACTCTTATTTGTGGAGTTAGTACTGGGATTTTTGGTTTCTCCTCTGTGGACAGTAAGGGAAACTGGCAAGGACTTGATGTAGATTTTTGCCGGGCCATTAGTCTTGCCGTTCTTGGCTCAAAGGAAAAAGTCAAGTTTGTCTCTCTTTCTGCACAACAGCGTTTTACAGCGTTGCAATCGGGCGAAGTTGATGTTTTAAGCCGCAACACCACCCGTATCCTTTCACGTGATACTGATCTTGGCATTAACTTTGGACCAACTATTTTCTATGATGGCCAATCCATTATGGTGAAAAAAAAGATTAAAGTAAGTAAAGTTAAAGATCTCAATTCGGCGACAATTTGTGTTCAAACAGGAACAACATCAGAGCTTAACTTAACCGATTACTTTCTTGAAAATAAATTAAAATTTCGTCCTCTCGTTGTGGAAAATAATGAAGAAGTATTTAAGGCCTTTCTCGCTGGTCGTTGTGATGCCATTACCTCCGATTCATCGCAATTGGCGGCCATGAGGTTGGGTGCTCCTAAACCTGAAGAGCTGATGATTTTAGAGGAGAGAATTTCAAAAGAGCCTCTCTCGCCCGCTGTTCGTCACGGAGATGATGCTTGGCTTGATATTGTCTCATGGGTTTTTTATGTCCTCATTGAGGCCGAAGAGCTAGGAATTAATTCGAAAAATGTTGATTCTTTTAAAACAAGTGCACGGCCAAGAGTTCAAAGACTCCTCGGAATTTCAAAAGGTCATGGATCTTATTTGAAGCTAGATGATAAATGGGCCTACAAAGTCATTAAAGGGGTGGGAAATTATCAAGAGTTTTTTGATCGCAACCTGGGAGAGAAGACAAAGATGAAGTTAGAGAGAGGAGTAAATCGCCTTTGGACAGATGGGGGATTGATGTATGCCATGCCGTTTAGATAAACATCTTTTTACACACTACGCTCTACCGTTTCTTTTATTTTCTCTTTTTTCTTTGGCCTTATTTTATAATCTTTTTTCTAATTTAGAAAATCAAGGCCTTCGATTAGGATTTAGTTTTCTTACTCAAGAAGCTGGCTTTGAAATAGGAGATAAATTTTTCTTTTCCTATGAGTCAACTCAAAGCTATCTTCATGCTTTTCTTATAGGGTTGAGTAATACCGTCATGAGTTCGATACTGATTATTTTTTTCTCGACTCTCCTTGGTTTTATTCTCGGCCTTCTTCGTTTTTCTTCTCTTAAACTTTATTCTCTCTTTGCTTCTTTCTACTCAAATATTTTTCGCAATATCCCTCTCGTGATTCAATTGTATTTTTTTTATCATATTCTGATTAATTATCTTCCCAGTGCACGCGAATCTTATAATTTTTTTGGGTTAGATCTCTTTTTTCTCAATAACCGAGGGCTTTTTATTCCTCGGTTTGGCTTGACGGATTTTTCTTTTTCTTATCCTGTCTTAGAAGGATTTAATTACTTTGGTGGTTCTCATTTTACTCCAGAGCTTATTGTCCTTGTTTTTGGTTCTTCTCTCTATGCGGCCGCCTTTATTAGTGAAATCGTCCTTGCGGGACTAAAGGCCATACCAGGAGGGCAACTTGAGGCGGCGCGCTCGCTGGGAATGAGTGAAAGAAACTGTTTTTCAAAAATTATTTTTCCTCAAAGTGTTAAAATTATTATTCCTCCTCTGACAAATCAATGGCCTAGTATCATTAAAAATAGCTCTTTGGCGGTGGCCATTGGGTATCCTGATTTGTTATCGGTGGTGAATACGGGGCTTAACCAGACGGGAAAGGCCATTGAATGCCTCTCTCTTATTATTTTAGTCTACTTGCTCCTTAGTTTAGTGAGTTCTTTTTTTCTTAACTATATTGCTAAAAAGTTTCAGTACAAAAATGAGTAAATTATTCTTAAATTTTTTTCTTTTGGCGGTAATGATTTTTATTTTAAAAGGGCCTTTTGAATGGCTTGTTCTCAACTCTGTTTGGAGTGGGAGTAGCAGTGACTGTCAAATGCATACGGGGGCGTGTCTCGCTTTTGTGCGCGATAAAATGGATCTTATTCTTTGGGGGACTTTTCCTGGCGACAAAAGAATTTTGCTTTGTGGTTATTTTTTGAGCTTCTTTGCCTCTCTCTTTTTTTTCTTTCAAAGCAGACGCAAGATAGAAGTGAAGTTTGGCGTACTTCTTTTTTCTTTTGTACTGGAGAGCTTTTTTTTATGGCCAGTTTCTATTTCAAAGTGGAATGGTCTTCTTCTGGTTCTCTATGTCTTTAAAGGAAGTTATCTTGTGGCCTTTCCGCTGGGTCTTTTTCTGGCCGTTGTACGGCGCTATGGAAAAGGGTTTTGGAGGATGGGGAGTATTGGGCTTATTGAATTTGTACGGGGAATGCCACTCATTGGCCTACTTTTTATGGCCTCTGTGATGCTGCCGCTTTTTTTACCAGTGGGATGGGAAATCCCAAAAATTATTCGACTTTTTGGGGCCTATATTCTTTTTGTTTCGGCCACTTTAGCAGAGATTTTTCGAGGGGGCCTAGAGCAGGTGGGAAAAGGGCAGATGGATGCCGCCAATTCGCTGGGTCTTCGTTGGCCTACAACGTTGATGAAGATTATTTTACCTCAGGCGGTGATGCCTATGATGGTTCCCTGTGTGAATGTGGGAATCACGCTTTTTAAAGACACGGCCCTGATGGGAATTGTTTCTATGATGGATTTGACGATGACGTCTAAGATGGCGCTAAAGGATCTTGACTGGGGAGGATATGTGACAGAGAGCTATCTCTTTATTACTCTGGTCTACTTTTTTTTCTGTTTTTTGCTAAGTTACCTTGGTAACTGTTTGCGTAAGAGAGCAGTTATTCATTAATAAAAATTGTGGAGTTCGTTGTGTCAAAACCCATTATCCAGATGAAGAATATTTCCAAGTGGTATGATGATTTTCAAGTGTTAAAGAATGTTTCCTTGGATGTTAAGGAAGGGGAGATTGTGGTGGTGTGTGGTCCTTCGGGGTCAGGGAAATCCACACTTATTCGCTGTGTGAATCAGCTTGAGGAAAATCAAGAAGGGGAGATTTTTGTCGATGGAGTGGAAATAGCCAGAAGTGGTGTTGATATAGAAAAAGTGCGAAGCGATGTGGGAATGGTTTTTCAACATTTTAATCTTTTTCCTCATCTTACAGTTTTGGAGAATTTAACATTGGCGCCTATTACTGTTCGCAAGATGAGTAAGGAGGAGGCAAGTGATTTGGCCATGAGTTATTTAAAAAAAGTTCAAATGAGTGAACATGCGCATAAGCATCCTCATCAACTTTCAGGTGGCCAAAAGCAGAGAATTGCTATTGCGCGCGGGCTTTGCATGAGGCCAAAAGTAATGCTCTTTGATGAACCAACGTCGGCCTTAGATCCTGAGATGGTTAATGAAGTGTTAGATGTGATGCAAGATTTAGCGAAAGAGGGAATGACCATGATGGTGGTGACGCATGAGATGAGTTTTGCTAAAAACGTTGCCAGTAAGGTTTGTTTTATGAGTGAAGGGGAGTTGTTGGAGGAGGCGACGCCGTCGGATTTTTTCAATAATCCACGTCACCCAAGAGTTCAGACGTTTTTGAAGCAAATTTCATAAAAGAAATATGAGGGTGATGTAATGATCAATGAAGCAACTTTGAAGACGATTCTTCCTGTGATGCATCTTTTAAAGAAATATCATCGCCATGAGATTAAGCATGTGGAGAATGTGCCAAAGAGTGGGGGGGCGCTTATTCTCACCAATCACAGTCTTGCGACTTATGATGGTTTGTTGCTAGGACTTGGTATTTATCTTGAGACGTCGCGGATGCCTTATGGGTTAGCGGATACAAATCTTTTTACTCTTCCTTTTTTGCGCGATATTTCCCCGAAGATTAATTTGGTGGAGGCCAGTCATGAAAATGCGGAAAAGCTGTTGGCGCAAGACGAGCTTGTGTGCATTGCGCCGGGTGGAATGAAGGAGGCCATTCGTTCTTCTGAGCATCGGCGGGAAATTATCTGGCATAAGCGAACGGGGTTTGCTCGCTTGGCGGTGCGGACACAAAGTCCTATTGTGTTAGCGGCCTGTCCTAATGCGGATGGGATTTACGATGTTAAGGCCAATAGCATAACTAATTTCATTTATGAAAACTTTAAGCTTCCGTTTGTCATTCCGAGAGGAGTAGGGCCTACACTTATTCCAAGACCGGTGAAGTTGACACATTATTTAAGTGAACCACTCTATCCCCCAAAAGTTGATGAAAATGATGAGTCATATCTCGATGAACTTTATGATTTTCACGAGAGGGTTGTCAAAACTATGAGAGAGATGATGGGGGGGTAATTTTCCAGATTGTTCTAAATCTATGTGGTTAAATGAGCTGTTTCTTGTCTGAAATAATGATTTCCCAGTCGAATTGATAAAGTCAATGTTAATATTTTTTTTGCACGTCAATATAAAAAAATGCAATGAATCTTTATTCTTACATTGCGAATGTATTAATTTTTTTGTCAAGGAGAGATGAGATTCTTTCTAAGTTCTATGTAAGCTTAGAAACCAATCAAAACTTGTGAGTTAAATAAAAACCACTATTCGGCTTTTAATATTCTAGTGAATTCACTCAAGCTTTAAATTAATAATAAGAAAAGTAAGTTCTAAATGGATTTTTATCGATATTACCTAAAAATAGAAAGAATATCTTTCTTTTCTTTGCAATCTAATTTTTCCTTTATGTTTTCAATATGTTTTTCTATTGTTCTTTGTGAGCGATGAAATTTTTGTGCTATTTCTCGAGATGTATGACCCTGCTTTATAAGATTTATACATTCAATTTCTCGCTTTGTTATTTTTTTATCTTTAAATAAAAGGAAGTCAAAATCATGTTTTTGCTTTCCTTCACCATTAAATTTTTTATTAAAAAAAGGATTATCGAGAGCATCTATAATCTTTTTTTTATTTTTATATTCAAAGAACCTAATGAATTGCTCAATCTTTTTGTAATTACTCATAAGCTCAACAACCCCATGAGTACTATCAGTTTTCGATCCAAGACCACAAAGTAAAAGATGGTCTTCTTTTTGGATAGTAAAATAGAGTCTTGTTATAATTGTCTATGTTTTGTGTATGTTTAGACTCTTTTTCAATATAACCAGGAAGAGGAACATAGCTTGAAAAAAATGTCGGACCAATAGAAGTAAAAAGCTCGCTCCAAGTAGGGACTTGATTGTCTTTTTTATATTCAGCCATAAGATCAGTAGAAGTTGAAAGAATAATATGTCTTCCGTCATAATAAAATCTTTGATAGTCGAAATAAATAAAATTTTTATTTTGAAAAAGATAGCTGATTTCATCAGTGCTGTTGTTTTTTATTTCTTGTATCATCTTTTCTCTCTTTCTTGATTTAAAATAGCTACAGTAGCACTTCGGGGAAATATAAAATTAACTAGTAAAAGATATTGCTTAGTGATTTCTTGCTTTGGATCCCTGTTTTTCTTTTAATGTTTTCAATATGCTTCTCAATTGTCCTGCTAGAAAGAAAGAGATGCTTAGATATTTCAGAGGAAGTCATTCCTTTGTTTATTAATCCCAGACAGTTTATTTCAGACTTTGTAAGATTAATGTTTAAACTATTTAAATAAGGATATTGATATGAATCATCTATTGAAACTATTTTCTCTGTTTTTATTGTGAATTTTTTTCTCATATTTTCGATGAGATCTTTTTCTTGTTCTTCAAAATTTTTAACAAAAAAATGATATTTGTTAAATTCATTTAAAATGTCAATAAGTCCAGAAGGTCCCTCTTTTTCGTGACCAATTCCTATAAGCGTGATCCCATCAAAATTTTTAACAGTAAAGTAAACTCTGTTTTTAATTCCCTCAGAGTTAAAAAATTGTATGTTTTGTTGATGCTCTTTTTCTTTTTCAACATAACTTGGTAATGGAATATGATTTGAGAAAAGAACAGGGCCATTAATAGAGAAAAGCTCATGCCAAGAAGGGCGGAGATCATGTTCAAGATAAAATCCTATTAGATCTTCATTGGTTCCAATATTTAGATAATCTCCATTAAAATAAAACTTTTGATAGTCAAAGTAGATGTTTTTTTTACCCTTTAATATCTTTCTAAGTAAATCAATTTTACTTTCAATGTTAACAAGATGCATTCCCCCCGCCTTTTTCTTATTTGAATGATAAGGGAGGCGGGGGGGGATTTCCAGGTGTGATCTCTATTGAATGCTGTAAGTGATTAAAACTAAAGTTAAAATGTTAAAACGCAGCTAATCTTATTTTATTGAGATTGATGATTTTATTCGTCGTCTAACCATACCTGTTAGGTGGTTAGGTAAAATACCCCACTCACAAAGGCCACAATGAGAGCATAAGGCATTTGGCTGAGGACGTGGTCAATGTGATTGCAGCCAGCACCTACAGATGAAAGAACAGTGGTGTCAGAAATCGGGGAACAGTGGTCGCCAAAAACAGACCCTCCTAAAACCGCACCTACAAGCAGAGGAAGTGATTCAATGTTATTTATTTGAGCAACATCTGTAGCAATAGGAAGAAGCATCGAGAACGTGGCCCAACTAGTTCCTGTTGAAAAGGCCATTACACCTGCAATGAGAAATAAAGAAAGAGGAATAAATTGAAACGAAATATTTAGCTCTTTTGTCATCTCTGCAATATATTTACCCGTTTCAAGATCACGAATAGTATTGGCCAGCCCCCACGCGAGTAAAAGAACAACAATAGCGGGGATCATTAGTTTAACTCCGTGAAAAAGATCGTTCTTTGTTAAAATTCTTTTCTCGCTATTCACTAATTGAATAATGAAAATAGAAAAAATAGAAAGCAACCCTCCTGCAATTAAAGAAAAACTAATATTTGAATTTTGAAGCGCGGCCATGATTTCAAAAGACTCTTTCTTTGAATTGAGATGACCTGTAAGAAACATCAAAAAAACAGTAGAGAAAAAAAGAGTTATGATAGGAATTAAAACCTCAAAACATTCTTTTAAATAAACTTTTTCAAAGCTATCAGATTCTTCTTCAACAGGGACACTTTCTTCCATTTTTTTCATATGAAAAAAATTAAGATTAAAAATGGCCGCAAGAATAGTCATAACAACAGTAAGGATAGCATAATAGTTATAAGGAATTGATTGAATAAAAAGAGAAATACCCGTGAAAGAAGAAATATTTTTTTCATGGAGTATCGATCCAAGTAGGACAACAATGCTAGCGCCCCAGCTTGATATAGGAGCAATAATACAAACAGGGCCTGCCGTTGAATCAAGATAGTAAGCAAGCTTAGCGCGAGATATTTTCATTTTATCGGCCACACGTTGAGAAATACTCCCGACCGCAAGACTATTAAAATAATCATCAATAAAAATAAGAAGCCCCATGAAAATAATAGCAAGTTCGGCCCAAAGACGAGTTTTAACCCTTTGAATAATATAGATAGAAAGTTTATCAATCCCACCACTTCGATTCATTGAACTAATGATTGTTCCTAGGAGAATAAGAAAAATAATAATATTCAGATTTTCAAATCGAACACTGTTGTCACTAATAACAACTTGAAGAAACTTTTTTAATGTTTCCATGAAGAAGTTTGTATTTGCTTCATTGGCAATAATAAATGACCCTGTCGTAATACCAATAACTAAAGACGAGACAACTCTTTTTGTAAGAATAGCAAAAAAAATAGTTAAGAAGGGTGGGATAATAGATAAATAGTTATTCATTTTAATTTCCTTGGCAGAAGATCTCAATTTTTTCTATTTCCTCTTGAAAAAAGCTTAGTTCTTGAATTTTGAGTTTTCTTGTAAGGTTCATCTGATGTTGCTCCATCTTTATTTTTTAATTTATGCATTAAGTTATTTGTTTTTTTAAAGATGAAGGGAGAATAAGTAAATACGCACAAACTACGTATTTTTTTGATTTTTTGGAAATAAGGAGAAAAGGAATGGTCTTTTTATGGTAGTTTAGAGGATGGAAACCTTAACGTGACAGGCCTTTTATAATGACGAACTTTCTTTCTTTTTTAACTTTTCTCTTAATGAAGTTTTTCCAAAAATCTTACCGGTTTAGGTCTCATAACAAACACTATCTCGATGAGGTTAAAGAAAAAAAAGGACGCTCTTTTATTTATTCTGTTTGGCACAAAGATCTTTTGAGTACCTACTGTTCTGTAAAAGAAAAAGGTTTTGTGGTTATTGCTTCAAAGTCAAAAGATGCAGAATTTATTGCGCGCGCGTCGAAACTTTTTGGCCATATTCCCGTTCGAGGAAGTTCGCGTCGAGGAAATGTAGATAAAGGAGGGAGGGCCGCCAAAGAATTAATGATCGAGAAAATTAAAGAAGGACGTCCTGGTGCAGTTACAGTTGATGGGCCAAAAGGACCCGCCCTCAAGGTAAAGCCGGGTATTATTGATATGGCCAGACAGTCTCAGGCCTATATTCTTCCCGTTTTGGCCTGTCCTGAAAAATATTGGGAATTTAAGAGTTGGGATAAGTTTCGTTTGGCCAAACCTTTTAGCAAAGTACATATCCTTTATGGTGAGGCAATCTCTGTTCCTGCTAATATGACTGAAGAAGAGTTTGAGGAAGTAAGGTTAATGTTAGAGAAGAGGATGATTCAAGTTGAGAGGGATTTTTTGTGAAATTTCTCTCTTTATCTCTTCTATTATTTTATGAAAATATGTTTTTCCAACAATTATCTTGTAAGGGGTATCGTTTACAAAGAAAAAATTAACAGGGAGATTTATAATCCCCATTGGCGTGATGACTTCTTTAATTTTGTTGTCATCAAAAAAAAGACCTTCATCCTTTATGTTAAACTTTCGAATGGCCTTCTTCGCTTTTGCAAGATCTCCAGGATTTTTTATAATACTTACAATTACTATTTCAATGTCTTTAAATTCCTTTCTTAGTTTTGCTATTTCTTCAATTTCTTTTAAACAAGGAGCTCACCATGGGGCCCAGAAATTAATGATCTTTATTTTCTTGTTACTCTGTGAATAGGAAAGGATGTTTTTTGCTGTTTTAAAATTTAATTCTTTCTTGATATCGATTTCCGCAGCAGCAAGATTTATAAATGTTAAAAATAAAAGAATGGTTTTTTTCAATTTTTTGTCCTTTGAGCAATAATTTATAGTATTAATTTCGGTTAATAGGTAGGTATTTAATAGTTTAGAGATGAATCTATCCTTGGTTTTGATTCTATTGCAAAAAGGACTCCAATATTAAAAGAAATATCTTCTCGATATAACCTGGATTATTCATGTGAAATAGTAACGAATACTTGATAACCATTTTTATAAAGTTTTAATTTCATCATTCTAAATTAGGGCCTCACCATGGAGGCCGAAAATAGTTAAAAATATTTGATAAATCATGATCTTCTTCAAATGTAAAAACTTTATAATCTGTATGTTGATCCATTAGTTGATTTAAGGATGATAGAGAAGAGAAAATATCTTTATTAGCGTGATAGACATTTAATTTTCCAAATTTATTATTTTTGATGTTTTTATTCCAAGTAAAAAAATGATCATTTGTTTTTTTATTACCAACAGGGATGTTTGTAGGTATGCCAAAAAGATGAACAGATTCAAAAAAATCATCAAACAAGGAAAGGTAGGCCAAAAGACTAGCAGCTCCTAAGCTAAAACCTCCAATTGACTTTGGTTTAAGAACTGACTGATTTATTAATATTTTCAAATCATGAGCATATTGTTCAGATAGGTCAAAAAAATGTGAAATATCGTTACTCCATAGTTTTTGAAGTAAAAGATCAGAGTCAATTGAATTGTGGCGAAAACCATGCCCTGGAGCATCCAAAAGAACTACTTGATAACCTTTTTCTAATATCGATAGAGTTGCTTTTCCAAAACACCATTGGCAGTTTATTTTTGTCCATTGTAATGAACTTTGAGTTATCCCATGAAGGAGATAAAAAACTTTTTTATTCTCTAGACCTTTTTTCTTTATAACAAGATGAGGGATTGATTGTTTTTTATATGTGCACTCAATATCTTCTCTGCTGCAAATATCTTGAGAATGAAGATTATGAAACAATAAAAGAGAGAAGCATAAGATTGAAAAAGTTTTCACTTCTTATCTCCGTTCATATAAATGACACATACAAGAAGAGATAGAATTGGAATGAGATACTTTAGTTCAAAAAGAAATTTTCCTGAAATTAAATTTATTAAGTAGACAAAAACTGGAGTGAGATAAGAGAATGAACTCATTTTACTTGGACCAATAGTTTTAGTGGCATATTGAATAATGAAAAATGAGAATATTGTACAAAATAAAATAAGATAAATTATGCGGAAGATGTCTGCAAATTCAATAAGGCTGTAGTTGAAATGGATTAGTTCTTTGTAGTAAAAAAGAAAAGTGTAAAAAGTGCTGAAAAATAAAATCCAAAAAGTGAAATGAAAAACACTTTGATTGCCTCTGAGTTTTTTGCTGGAGACATTGTAGATGGCCATGGAAATGGTGGCAAAAAGAAAGATAAGGTCACCAAAGTTAGGAGAGCTTAAAATGAGTTTTAATTCTCCTCTTGATATAATGAATATTGATGAAAAGAGAGCAGTTGAAAAACATAGTAAAGTTTTTTTTGAAAATAAAACCTTAAGAAAAAAAAGAGAAAAAAAGAAGGTGAAACCAGGCATTAATGTATAGATAGAGCTAGTCTTTAAGGCAGTTGTGTGCTGAAGAGAAAAAAACATCCCAATAAAAAAAGAAACAGAAAAAAAGGAGACTAGAGCATTTTTAAAAAGAGTTTTAGCTGATAGATCTAACTTGTTCTTTGATTTTAAAATAAATGGAAGGAAAAAGATTGAGGAAAAAGTAAAGCGTAGAAAAAGCGAAACCTCAATAGGAACATTTTTATTTAGTTCATATGCAATGGGGAAAGAAGAGGCCACAAAAAAAGAGCATAGAATCATTAGCGAGTAAGATAGGAATTTTTTATTTTGAGACATTATATTTTTCTTTAGTTTAAAATTTGTTTTACAGCTAATTCGAGATCATTATCATTTATCTTTTGGTGAGCATTTTCAATGAGGACCAAAGGTTGCACGTGACAACCCATATGGGCGAATTGTAAACGGCAACTTATTAAAAAGTAATGGCCAAAGCTTCCACTTACTGTTCCTAATTGTATTTTTTTTCCTATAAAAAGAGATCGCCAGTGATTTTTTGTGTCAACACTAAGCCAGCAAAGAAGATTTGTTAAGGTGGGAGGAATGTTGCCGTTATATTCAGGAAGAAAAATGGCCAAAGCGTTTGCCTTGATAAATTTCTGGCGACTTGTTTTTAGTATTTCTGATTGAATTTGACTTAATTCAGAGATGTTTCCAAAAAGTGGTAGATGAGTTTTATCTAGAAAGAGAAAATCACTGTTAATATTTTTCTTTCTAGCGAAGTCTTTGTATTTTTGGGCCAAATTGTGATTGTCACCACTTGTATTTGTGAGGATAAGAATATTCATTTAATAACCTTTTTAAATAAAACTCATAATATTATATATTTTTCTATTTTTGCTAATAATTTTTTCACGCCCGTGCATAATTCTATGGTTGTCAAGCACAAGAATATCACCATCTTTCCAATCATGTGATACTGTAAATTTTTTTGTAAGATGTTCAATTTCTTTCAATATAGATGGATCAATTACTTCTCCATTCTCAAAAGTAATAACGGGAGGAGCGTAGTTGTAAGATGGAGTAAATAAGCTATTAGCGAAAGAAAAATTTTGGGAAAAATTACTTTTTAAAACAGCACTTGTTGTAAACTCTGAAATCACACTCCCATGGGTGTGCTTTTTAAATATTTGTCCTTCGAATTTATTTCCAAAACGAATAATGTCATCCTGAGTGGATTTTTCCATGCAAAACGAGGGATCATAATTAGAGAGTATATTTCTCCATTGCCCAATAGAAAAAATCCTTTCGAACTTTATTTTTTTAGAAATAAAAATTTTTTTAGTCTTTTTAGAAAGATGGGACCAAATTTTAACACCGTCACAGAAAGTAGTTCTTGATCCTTTTTCCGGAGCTTTTTCACAAAAAAACCAACACAGATGGGGAACATTACAAAATGTCCCATTTTCAAGATGAAGCCCTATTTCTTCTGTTCCAGAACTGACCAAACCTGGGGCCATCCCTTTTCTTGCTGGGTCTATGCAAATATGAGATGAATTATTTTCTATAAGAGAGATGAATTGTTCATATGTTGTTTCTTCGTTCCTGATAAGAGCAATGCCATCTTTAGATAATTGACTTTTAATTATGTTGTTTTTAATATTCATTTTTTAAGTTAGACACTTCTTTTTGGATAAGTGCTCTCCTCGGTCTGTTGGTTACAGTGAAAAATTTTTTTCTAAATTGATTTTTGTTTTTGATTAGGATGAATTTTTTTATAATAGCAAAGTCAGGTACTTTCTTTTCGATTAAGATGTTTTCTTTTTTAAAGATTTCATCATTGAATTGGCAAGAACATAAAACAATGCCTGTTAAATAAGCAGAGCCATCTCCTATTACAACGATTGATTCGATTTGAGAGTTTGTTTGGTAAATAGACTCGATGTGTTCAGGGCATATATTTCTTGAACTTGATAATATAATGACACTTTTTTTTCTTCCCTTAATATGAATAAAAAGATCTTTGTCGATTTCTCCTATGTCGCCAGTTGCATGATAATCATCTTTTCTTTCAATATATTTATTTTTTTCTAGATGACCAATGTATAGAGAATTTGATTTTAAGTAAATTTCATCGTTTATCAGTTTTACAAAATTATTTTCCAATGCTTTGCCAACTGATCCTATTTTATGAAATGCATTTTTTTTAGAGTTAAGTGATGTCACCGATGCATTTTCGCTTAAGCCGTAGCCTTCATAAATAGCGATGCCTTTATTATAAAGATCACTAAGTATTTCGGCGTTAACTTTACCCCCTCCTGTTAAAATAAAATATTTTTCTTCTCTTTTTTTTAACTTTTGCATTAATTTATTGTTTTCAGATAATACTTTTCTCATATCTTCTATTATCTTGGGAGGGAAGAAAAAAAAGTTTGCTTTTGAATAAATAGTCTTCTCTAGATAGTAAGATGAATCATAATTTTTAACCCCATAGGGTGGAGTTTTTTCATCTATTAAGTAAATAGAACCATTTGATAAAATTGGAATATAGATAAGAAAAATTTGCTCAATAAGGAGCGAGAGAGGATTTATTGAAAAATATGACCATTTTTTGTTTTGCCCCATTCTCTCTAAGATATTATTTGTAGAGTTGAAAATATTTTCAAAAGAATGAACGATTCCTTTTGGAGAAGATGTCGTCCCTGATGTATGAGTTATTTTACATGCATATGGGATATCTGTATTTAGAGGCAAAGGTAAATCGATGTTGAAAACTTCTTCTTGAAGGAGGTAGCATTTTTTATTACAAATGATTTTATTAATTCTTTCTTTGAGATATTTTTTGTCGGTAATAATTATATCAGTGTAGTCGAGAAAATTTTTTATTTGATCATCGGAGAATTCTTCAGGAATTGTAATATTTAAGTATCCTTTTTTTATAAGGAGTAAATCAAGTATGACATAATTGTAGGGATCATTAATAATAAGACCTACTTTTAGATTGTCTGTTAGGTTTTTAAATGAAGTTTCTAGCTTTTTTATTTCATCTAAAACATCTTTAACTCTGTATTTTTTTTCATCTCTATAGATAAGAATATCTTCTTTTCTTTTTTCTAGTTTCTTAAATAAATGTTCAGATAAAATATTCATAATAAATCCATTATTTTTTTTGAAAAAATTGCTTCGAAAGTTTCTTTGAGTTTTATATTTTTTTTAGTTGAAATATTATTGATCCATCCAGTGCATGGGTTAAATGAATAATACTTTCCCCATTCTTCTTTTGTTGTTTTACTGACCTTTTCAGGTAGTGCGGGTGATACCTTATGGAAGTCCCAGAAGCATTTCTTGACACTTGTCTCGATAAGGTATTCCGTAATTGTCGTAATAGCATATGGATAGTTAATTTTTACACAGTATAAAGATGCTATCATTAATAAAACTCGACTATAAAAATCACCTTTATCAGTTGCCAAACAGGTTATTTCAGCAATTGATTTTTGGGGAATAATTTTTTTTTCATATTGTCTAATATATTTATGAATGGGAATATCGAGATAGTTTTCAGAGAAATATTTAGAATTTTTAGGAGTGTTAATTCCTATGGTGCCAAATAATTTTCCTT
>CALDHR010000111.1 GCA_937898585.1 uncultured Oligoflexia bacterium | reverse complement strand
TCGCAAGGACGAGGGATGATTACGCTGGCCGCAGGAATTTTAGGAAGTATTATTAGCAATGACTATCTTCCTAAGAGGATAGATTATATTAAAGATCGAATTGCTATGCTTGATACTATTATTAATAAAATTAATAGCTCTATGCCGGGAGAAGAAGAAGAAGGAGAAGAAAGTCCTGATGTTATGTCTTCTAATCCTAATCCAACACTAACCACAACAACTCCTGACTTTACAACAAATAATCAGGTCGGCCCTCGACAGAATTTTGGCAGCAAAGCTTGTATGTGCGGAGGTAAGCCAGACGCCACATGCTCTATTCCTGAAAGTCAATGTGGGGTAGAGGTAAAAACATTATCCGCAGATGATGAAAAAAATAAAAAAGAAATGGCCACTCTCGAAGGAAAATATCCCGAATTAGCGAACCTTAACTCTGACTCTATGAGCCTGAAAGATAAGGCCTTGGCCGGAGAGGCCTCTTTGGGAGAAATCAAAAGTGGAGCGGGGCTATTACAGGCCAATGCCTATAAGGCCAAAGAAAAGGCCTTAACTGAGATTCAGCGAGAGAAAGGAAAGGCCTTCTTAGACAAGCACTTGGCCGAAACAAAAGAAGAAAGTAAAAAATTTAATTCAGATATGAGAGGAGCTTTGAAGAAAGAAGTTGCTAAGATGGATGGGAGTGCGGCGAAAGGTATCTTCAGTGGAACTGGATCTTCTTCTTTTGCTGGCATTAGTGATGAGAAAGGAAGTACTGCTAATAGTTCTAAAAGAGAGGCAACAATAGCAGGAAGACGAACTTCTGTTCAAGAAGGAAGTGATACATCAGTGCGCTCAAAATCTGGAAGTGCTTCTTACACCTCAAAATTTCCAAGTTATAAAGGATCCAAATCTTCTTCGGATAAAGCAGACTTAGGTGGAATGGATGATTTTAAGACGAAGTCTGTGAATAAGAATAGCGAGCAAGGACTTTTTGAATATCTCTCAAATGTTTATAGACGTGCTTGGCGACGGTTAATGAATAATTAATTCTCTTTTTATGAAAGGTTTGTCATGGTTCGAAAGTTTATTGCATTCTTTACTTTTTTCAACTTGTTGTTTTTGCCTTGTGCACAAAGTTATATTTTTGCAAGAGAGGCCGGTCAGTCTGATGCTGAAGAATCAGAGACAACATATGGAGGATTTGATAAGAGGAGAGATCGCTACTGCGAGCTTAATCCTACTGAATGTAATAGTGGGTGTGAGGAGTTAGAAGGTGAGGAAAAATATAATTGTCAGAGGGCCAATGAAGAGACTTATTTTGCAGGAGCGGATCAAGAGAATTATTATGATGGCCTAGATGATGGTGAACTTCTTGTTTATATAATGCACTCGGTTATTAATTTTATGAACTTTACTCTCAATCTTTTATGTCCTGCGTCTCTCGTCGCCATTTCAGCGCAAGCGGCCATGATAGCAGGAGTTATCTGGTTTATCTATGAAG
>CALDHR010000110.1 GCA_937898585.1 uncultured Oligoflexia bacterium | reverse complement strand
ACTATCGCTGGGAATAGAAAAATTATTATTTATTATTTATTAAAAATTTTTAAGATAAAGGCAGAGAATTTATGTGGAGTAAAGTTTTAGAGTGGTTTTCAAATGATTTGGCCATCGACTTAGGAACGGCCAATTGCCTCGTTTATGCAAAAGATAGAGGCATTATTGTCAACGAACCTTCTGTGGTGGCCGTTCATCAAGGATCAAAAGGGCAGACATCTGTTTTAGCGGTGGGAAAAGAGGCCAAAGAAATGCTGGGAAGAACTCCTGGCTCTATTAAGGCCATTAGACCTATGAAGGATGGGGTTATTGCTGACTTTGAAGTAACGCAGGCCATGCTTAGTTATTTTATGAAGAAGGCCATGACGGGAGCGAAATTGGTAAAGCCTCGTATTATCATTTGTATTCCTTTTGGTATTACACAAGTGGAAAAAAGGGCGGTTAAAGAATCAGCAGAACAAGCGGGTGCAAGAGAGGTTTATCTTATTGAAGAGCCTATGGCCGCCGCAATTGGGGCAGGGCTTCCCATTACAGAGCCTTCGGGAAATATGATTGTAGATATTGGAGGAGGGACAACGGAAGTGGCCGTCATCTCTCTTGGTGGGATTGTTTACTCAAAATCTGTGCGTGTGGCCGGAGATAAATTTGATGAAGCAATTGCTAACTATATTAAGAAGAAATACTCTCTTCTCATTGGAGAGCGAACCGCCGAGATGATTAAGATTTCAATTGGGAACGCTTATCCTTTTGAAGATGAAGTTAAAACCTATGAAGTCAAAGGGCGAGATCTTATTGCAGGAGCGCCTAAAATTATTGAAGTAACCAGCGATGAGATTCGCGACGCACTCTCCGATCCTATTTCTGAAGTCGTGGAGGCCATTAAAATTTCATTGGAGAAAACACCGCCAGAGCTTGCTTCTGACATTGTAGATAATGGTATTATTTTGGCCGGTGGTGGATCACTCCTTGCTAATTTAGATATTCTTATTAAAGAAAAAACAGGTCTTCCTGTTTCTCTAGCAGAAGATCCTCTGACGTGTGTCGTGAGAGGTTGCGGTATGGCGCTTGAATCACTTCCACTTCTCAAGCAGGTCACGACACTCTCTTAAAAAAGAAAGGAGGTAGTCTATGGATGGGAAATCTTACTTTCTTAAAATTAGCGAAGAAGAATACAGGCAAGCATTATTCGAAGCAGCGGAAAAAGATCTCCCTTTCTATCTTGTAAGAAAGGGAATCGAAGTTGTTAAAGAGAGATTTTTTACTTTTCAACAAGAGTTAAAAAAAACAAAGAGTTTTTTTTTTACAGGAAAAACAGGTGATGAATTTTCTTTAAAAGAGAGACTTACCCTTTATTTTAAACGAGACGAGAGAATTTTTGTGGCCAGAGTAGATTTCTTTGGCCATGAGAAGCAAAGCAGTGAAGAAAAAAAAGATTTATTTATTGTTGAATGTCGCCTCACTGATCAATTTTTTGTTATAGAACAGAGAAAGTCTTTTCGCCTCTTCAGAGAAGAAGAAGAGAGTTTATTTGCTTATTTTCCTTTAATGGATAAAAAATCATCTCATTTTCTCTCTGTGAAGGGAGTTGATGAAGAGATGGAAGATGATCCTTATTTCTTTGTTAATTTTATTAAAAATTTAAAAGAAGAAAAAAATAATAATTTAAGTCCTGTCTTTGTTTATCCTTTAAGGGATTTTAATGCTTTTGGTCTCTCTTTTTATATTAAAGATTATGAGAGGCCTCTTTTTAAAATGAATCAAACCATTAATGATCTTTTTCTTGTCTTAGATAAAAAAGAATTTTTCATTAGTGAATCTATCGTCAGAAGAATCGTTGAAGATAAATTACATACGTTGGTGGCCTTAGAATTTTTAAATATTACAGAGGATATGGAGCATTCCATTACAGGAGAGTTAAATATTATTTTAAAGAAAAGGAAGAAAGGATAAAGTCATGAACTTTTTATTGATTTTATTTTGTCTTTTTTTCTGTGGGTGTTCATCGATTACTTCTTCAGGATCAAAAGTAAATCATTCATTTAACCTACAGGATGTCTCAGGTGAATATAAAGTCTTCTCAGAAGAAGGAAGTAAAGAAAGTCGCTATTATTTAAAAGAAATTGTTTATCCTAAAGAAAAAAAGAAAGAAGACTGGGTAGAAAAAAAGACCATTGTTTCTTTTTTGAGAAAAATAAGATCAAAGAAAAAAGAAGAAATTTTTCAACTTTATCCTTCTTGGGCACAGAATGAAGTGTGGATTGAAGGAATAAAGTTTTTCTCTCAATTAAAAATAGATTCAAAAAAGAAAAGAGTTGAAGAGATTTCTTATCAAGGAGATAAAGAAAAACTCTCTTCTTTTGTTCAGGCCTTTCCTGATGAGAAAGGTGTTTATTGTTTTTTTTCTCAAGTGATGAGCTGTGGAAAAGTAATAGGATTCCTAGAAAAGGCCATTGAGAAAAATGTAGGAAAGTTTCATTTATATCTTCTTATGGACGGCCATCCTTTTATTAATGAACAATATTCTCTTCCAACGGAGCTAATTTTTCCTGCAGAGCTTATTTATTTAGGAAGTGAGAAAGGTGAGCGCTATCGATTCTCTCTTCAGTTTTCAGGTGAGACAATTCTTTATGATTTAGATGAAGAGATGAATTTAGTAAAAAAAGTATGGGTGAGCCAGGGGCTTGTTCAAGAAAAAGGAAGATGATGAAAAAAAAGTTTTTTCCTTTTCTTATGACTCTTTGGTGTAACGCGACTCTTATCTTTTTTATTTTGCGCCTTATTCCCGGAGATCCTGCAGAGCTTATGCTGGGAGGAAATGCAAGAGAAGAAGAAGTTGTAAAATTAAGGGGAGATCTTTTGTTAGATCGTCCCCTTTATGAACAATATGCTCTTTTTATGAAAAATCTTGTAACGGCCAATTTAGGTGACTCTTTTATCCAAAAAAAACCTGTTCTTTTATTAGTTCAAAAGGCCTTTTACCCCACTTGTATCATTTCTTTTATTTCTGTTTTTATGGCCTATATAATAGGAATTTTCTTAGGTGTTTGGGCGGCCATTAAAAAAGATACACCCATCGATTATCTTTTACGTTTTTGTTCCATGGTGATTCTCACTATCCCCATTTTTAGCTTTGCTCTTCTTTTGATTTTGCTTTTCTCTCTTCAACTTCATCTTTTACCCGTCTCTGAGCTGAGCACTCTACGGCATTATATTCTGCCTGTGATGACTCTTGCTATTCCTCTTGGGATGGTATTGATGCGTTTTGTACGAGTTCGCTTTCTCGAAGAAGAGACAATGCCTTTTGTGCAAGTTCATCGGGCCAAAGGAAGTGAAGGATTTCATCTCTATAGAAAAATTCTTAAGGTGATTCTTTCATCTGTTAATAATATAACGGCACTGCAACTGAGTGTTGTTTTGACAGGAACGCTTGTAACAGAGAGTATTTTTGATATCCCTGGTGTTGGTAGGCTTATGTTTGATGCCATTGCAGCAAGGGATTATCCTGTGGTTCAGGGAGTAACCATTTATATGTCTATTGTTTACTTGTTTGTTTTTTTTCTTTTTGATTTTTTAAATGGATTTATTGATCCTCGTTGGAGGTCCATTGAAGCTTAGTCATCGCCTGCGGGAACTGGGAAAGAAAAAAGATTTTCTTTTTGGTTTTTTTCTCTTTTTAATTATTTTATGTCTCTCTCTTGGGGTTGTATTACTCTCTTTTCTTTTCCCTGGCCTGGAAGAGAGTTTTTTGAATTTTAATCTTTCGGCCGATCTTTTACCGCCACAGAAAGATTTTTGGCTCGGGACAGATATTTTTGGTCGCTCAGTACTTTATCTCCTTATTAAAACAATGGGAATTTCTCTTTTGTTTTCTTTTGTTGTTATTTTGTTCTCCTCTTTTTTAGGTGTCTTTGTTAGTTATCTTACTTTTATGAAAATAGCTTTTTTCTCTTCTTTGATGGAGATGATAACTGCTGTTTTTTTTATTTTTCCCACTATTCTCATGGCCATTTTGATTCTCTCTATTTTAAGTCCCTCTCTTTTTGCCGTTGCTCTTGTTCTCGTGATTGTCTCGTGGCCAAGCTATGCGAAAATATCTTTTCTGGAGTCAAAGAGAATTGAAAAACTTGATTATATTGCAGCAGATGAGGCAATAGGAAAAACAAGAACTATGATTTATTGGAAAAGCGTTCTTCCGGCCATGAGTGGACAGTTATTGATTCAGATGGTTCTCTCTATTAGTGGAGTTATTATTGCAGAAGCGACTTTGAGTTTTTTAGGTATTAGTAATAATGATTTCTCTTTTGGAGAGCTTATGAAAATGGCCAAAGATTGTCTTTTAGAGGCCCCTCATTTAATGATTATTTTTTCTTTCTTTTTTTCCTTGATGGTGCTTGGTCCTCAATTAATAGGTGATAAAATTCGAGATTATCTTGATATTCGCAGAAGGATGTAAAATGGAAAATTTAGGTCAGTTATTAATGATAGGAATTAAGTCCACAGTTCTTGATGAAGAAGAAAGATCTTTTATTGAAAAAGAGAAGATTGGTGGAATTATTCTCTTTAAACACAACTATGAAAATATTGTTCAGCTTGCTTCTCTTATCAATGATATTCAAAAATTGCGTGATGAGTATCCTCTTTTTATCTCAGTAGACCATGAAGGGGGAAGAGTCCAACGCTTTAGAGATCCTTTTAGTCATTTTCCGGCCATGAGAAAACTAGCTGATCTTGCATCACCTAAAAAAATTTTTGAAGTACATCACCGCATGGGAGAAGAGCTTCTCTCTTGTGGAATTAATATGAGCTACTCTCCCGTCTGCGATATTTTATTAAATAAAGACTGCGAAGTTATAGGTGATCGCTCTTTTGGAGAAGATGCAGAGACTGTCTCTAACTGTGTATCTGCTGCTATTAGAGGTCTTGAAGATGCGCGTGTTCTTTCCTGTGCAAAACATTTTCCAGGGCATGGGAGAGTGAGTATTGATTCACATTTTGATCTTCCTATTGATGAGACAACCACAAAAGAAGAATGGATGAAAGAAGATCTTCTTCCTTTTATTAAGGCCGTTAAATCGCGTGTCCCTTTTATTATGATGGCCCATTTGGTTTTAAAATCCTTAGATGAAGAAAAGTGTGCCTCTTTTTCAGTTAAAGCTCATAATTTTTTGCGAGAGGAATTAAAATATCAAAGAATTATTATTTCTGATGATTTAGAGATGCAGGCCGCTTTGGCCCACGGGGTAGGGATGGGACAGGCAGGAGTGCAGGCCATTGAGGCAGGATCAGATATGGTGATTGTGCGCAGTTTTGAGGGAAGTAAAAAAGTTCTCTTGGCCCTTAAGGACGCTCATAAGAAAAAAGAGCTAAGCAATAGTAAATTGACGATGGCCTTTAAGAGGATTGAAGAAGTAAAGAAGTCCTATCTGCAAGATTACCGGCCTGTTTATATTCCAGAAATGCAAGAATTCTTTAAAAAAGGCGAAAGAAAAGTCTATCTTGAAAAAATCCAGGAAGAAGTAGAGAAAAAGAATCAACTAACCTCCTCTATTTAACGTCTCTGCGTCTAACTTTTTTCCGCAAGATGCTAAAAACCCCATCTCTTATTAGGATATAAGAAGGGGGATTTTTTTATGCTTCAGACTAATTTGCTTTTTTACGCTAGTATTATTCTCTTTGGTGTGGCCGCTTTTATTTTATCCCTCAATCTTTTTTCAGATGAAGAAAAATTTAAAACCAGTGAACTTCTCGATAGTGCTGATGATAAAGAAGATGAAGCTAAAAAAAAGAAGGAAGGAATTATACTGAGGACTAGTCGTCCTTTCTTTAAGCGTTATATCGGACCTGTTGTTTCATCAATGAAAAATAAAAAGGCCATTAGAGAAAAATATAAGCGCTCTTTGGCCAATGCAGGACTTTCTGATATTTTGACACCTGATGATCTTTATTCATTTAAGCTTTTTCTTATTCTTGGCTTTCCCATTGTCTATCTTGTTTTAAAAGAATTTGCAGAAATGACAGACTGGCCTGTAGGGATGGCGCCTTTTACAGGGATATTGGGTTTTTTTTACCCCGATTTTTGGATTAAAGGTAAAATTGAAGAGAGGCAAAAAGAAATTATCTTCAATATGCCCTTTGTTGTAGATATGTTGGCCCTTTCAGTGGAGGCCGGTCTTGATTTTATGGCGGCCATTATGAAGGTAATTGAGAAGGCCCCTAAAAGTGTTTTAACAGAAGAGTTTGAGACCATGATTAGAGAAATTCGCATCGGTCAGTCGCGTGCAGAAGGGCTTAGAGCGTTAGTCTGGAGAACCAATGTTATTGAGTTGGCCTCTTTTTCGGCAACTCTTATAGCAGCAGACTCTGTTGGGGCCTCAATTGGTCCTATCTTAAAAAGTCTTGCTGCTGAGATGAGACAGAAGAGATCGGCCATGATTGAAAAAAAGGGAGCACAAGCGGCAACTAAAATTTTATTTCCCATGTTGTTTCTCATTGCGCCCTCTGTTTTTTTAGTCATTGGTTCTCCCGTAGTTGTCCAGCTTGCTTCCAGTGGGGGATTTTAGAGTGAAAGGAATATGTAAAATACAATTAAAAGGAAGTGAGGTGGTTTTGGCCGAGAGGGCCACGATGGCCAATAACTTTTACTTGCGCTTAATGGGGTTAATGGGAAGAAAATCACTTGATCCTTATGATGCACTTGTTTTGCATTCAGATTTAGCGATGCAATCAATTCATACATTTTTCATGAGATTTTCCATTGATGTTATTTTTTTAAATAAAAAAATGAAGGTTCTTAAAATTGTTAAAAAGATGAAACCTTTTCGCATGACAAGACTTGTGTGGGGGGCCTCAACTGTTATCGAATTAACAGCAGGTAGTGTGGAGAGCAAAATTAAAGAAGGCGACATCTTGGAGTTTATTTATGTATAAATTAGTGGTGGTAGGAGGAAAGAAGAGGGGAGAAGAGTTTCATTTACAGGAAGGAGAGAATATTATTGGACGCGATGGGAGTTGCTCTGTTCCTATTGATTTAGAAGGTATTTCAAAAAAGCATTTAAAAATTACTGTTAATAAAGAAAGTGTCTATTTAGAAGACCTTGGAAGTTCTAATGGAACTTTTCTCAATGAAAAAATGATTAAAACATCACCGGCAAAGAATGGAGATAGAATCGCTCTGCCTAATATGATTCTACAGCTTGTTTTTCTTAAAGAAATTGAAATTATTGTTCGAAAAAAAGTTCAAAAATCGAGTGACAAAGATGTTGATTTAGATTTTGCGACACCTCCTGCTCCAGCTAACTTTGTTGAAAAAATACTGCATCTTATACGTTATAAAATTGTTCCTTTTATTTTAGGAATTAATAAAGAGTATGAATGGCGCTCTGTTTTGGCCATCATTCTTTCAACCTATTTAGTGATTGTCATAGGAGTAACGATCTTTCCTATTCTTCAAGAAAATAGACGTGTTTTGCTTATGGAGGTTAGCAAAAGAGGAGTTCATTACGCAAAAGAGGTGGCCCGTTTAAATGCGAACTATCTTGCTTCAAGACAGTTAGATGCCATTGATACAACTTTTTTAGATTCTGAAGATGGTGTAGATTCCTATGAACTTTTTGATATGGAAGGGCGTATTATTAGGCCACTTTCAAGAATGAATGATTATATTAACGATACTTTTTCAGTCTACGCACAAAAGAAGATAACAGAGGGCAATATTCAGTTAGGTCAAAAAGAATTAGACAATGGAACTTTTGGAATTTTCATGGCCGTGATGGGGAGAAATGTTCGCTTGGGATCTTATGAACCTGTGGGGATGGTGGCCATTAAATTTTCTCCTCCTTCCCTTATGGTAGAGGCAAAAAATAATAGTGGGGCCTATTTAAAAGCACTTGTTATTTGTTTTACCATTGGGCTTATTTTCTTTTTTATTATCTATTATATGACAATTTTTCATTTAGAAGATTTGCAAAAGCAAATTGATCAAGTGATGAGAGGAAGAAAAAAAGAAATTGAAAGTAAGTTTATGTTTATTGAAATGAATCCTTTGAAAACTAGCGTTAATATAATTCTCCATAAATTAAAGGAAGATGAAGGTGGGGAAGGAAGTGATTTTGGAGAGATTGAGTCTGATGAAAAATATGTTGCGACTTTATATGAATTTTTTGAAGGAGCAGCAGGAGCAACCATTGTTTTAAATAGTGATAAACTTATTAAAAAGATCAATATTCAGGCGGAAGATTTAACAGGTATCCGGCAAAATATTGGTGAAGGAATGGGACTCTTGGATGTTACAAAAGATCAAGGACTTGCTGCTACAATGATTGATTTGTGTGATCAGTCAGCGAATAATGGAGGAGTGGCCCAAAAAGGAAGTTATGAAATTCAAGGAAGAGAATATAATATTATTGCAACATCCCTTATGGGAAAAGATGGGTTTGCAAAAGCATTTTACCTGACATTTATTTTGGATGAATAATTAAATAATGAAAAATAGTAAAAATATTTTAATGATAGAAAGCTTTAAGGTTCCAGAAAAAAAAGGAACTTATCATCGACTACTCTGTCTTTCAGGATTAAAGAAGGGTGTCAGTTATTTTATTAAATCAGATCGCGTTCTAATGGGGCGTTCTGAAGATTCTGATATTCAAATTTTTGATGATCAAGCATCGCGCGAACATGCTGAGATTAGAAAAGTAGGAGACGATTTCTTTTTAACAGATTTAAATTCACAAAATGGTATTTTTGTTAACGAAATAAAAACAAAGCAGGTTCAGTTAAAAGAAAATGATCTTGTTGTGATAGGAAAGAGTGTTTTTAAATTTACTCGAGTTGAAGTCGCTGAAAAAGAATTTGCTATTGATAAGGCCCAAAGAGAAAAAGAAGAAGAGCTTCAACAAGAAGAAGAAAAAAAGAAAGAATCTTCGACCAGAGAAAATAAACAAAAAAAAATGATTTTGTATGTTTTAGTAGGGCTATTAACCCTATGGGTTGTGTTAGATGATGAAGAGAGTTCTCGTATTGATAGTGAATCAAAAAGTTCTCAAAAAAAGAATTTACTAATATTATTTAGAGAAAAAAAAATAAAGTTGATCAAGAAGTTTATAATAAATTAAGTGTTATTTTTCATCGTGGTCTAAGAGAAATTCAGGCCAAAAATTATTTTAGAGCATTATCAGAATTTAACTTGGCCCTTATTATTGATCCACAAAATCCAAGGGCATCTTTTTATATTAGAAAAGTAAAACAACTTCTTGATAAAGAAATAGAAGTTCTTTTTATTAGTGCGCAGCAAAACAAAGAGGCCTTGCGCTATGCTGTTGCTCTTAGTAACTATTGCTCTGTGATAAGACTTTTACAAAATACACCAGAAGATGAACGCTATATTAAAGCAGAAGATAATGTAAAAGAGATGGTGGTTATATTGGGGAAGGATGAAGATAAAAATTACTGCATCTGATGAAAAGGGTGGGCATCTAAATTACAATTTTGACAGTTCTTCCTCTTTAACAGGAATCGAAGAAGTCTATATTGGTCGTGCAAAAGATTGTCAAATTCAGCTTGATGATTTTCAAATATCTCGTCACCATAGTGTTTTAAAAATTGAAGAAAACAGAGCTTCTATTGAGAAGATAAGTCATCTTTCTTCTTTAATTATTAACGGAAACAAAATTGAAAAAAGAGCTGATCTTAAAACATCAGATATGATCTCCATTGGAACATTTACTCTTTTGGTGGAAATTCAAAACGAAATTCAAAACGAAATTGAAGAGCAGGTCCAAGAGAAAAATAAAGAAGAGAAACAAGGGCCTATTGAAGAAAAAACAATGCTTGCTCCTCTTGAAGTTTCTCCTGATGAAAGTGTTCTGACATCAGAAAAAGATGAAAGTAATGATGAGTTTTCATTTGAAAAATCACAGGAAGATGATCCAGAAGTAAATAATTCAATGAATAGTGAAGAAGAAAGCAATGATCCTTTTGCTTCAGGTGATAATAATTTTTTAGATGCTTCATCCGACGAAGGGGCAACTGATTCAAGTGATCCTATGGCGATGGGAGCAGATCTTGCTCCTACTGGTGATGAGATGAATAGTTTAGATGAAGGGGGAGAAGGTGAAAAGACAGAAGTCTTAGGTGACTTTGCTCAATTTATTCTCAGTATCTCAGGCGAGCATGCTCCTTTTGATGAATATTTTTTAAAAGAAGATGAAATTAAAATAGGTCGTGACAAAGAAAAATGTCAACTAGTTGTTAATGATACTGAAATATCATTAGAGCATGCTCTTTTAAAGAAAAGAGGACCTATTTATTTACTCATTGATTTAGAATCTGAAAATGGAACGATTTTAAATGGAAAAAGGATTAATGAAGTAGCTCTTAAGGAAGGGGATGAATTTATCTTAGGTAATACAAGCTTTGATGTCAGAGTTGAATCAAAGAGTATTCAGCGAGAAAAAGAAATTTTAATGCCCGTTCAAAATGTACAAGAAATTGAAGTCCAAAAAGTTGTTGAAGAAGAAGTCTCTTTTGATGATGAAATAAAAGTGCCAGGAGAGGAGAAGAAAAGCTCTTCTCTTTTTAGTAAAGAATCTCTTTCAGATCCAGAAAAAAGAAAAAAAATATTAATGATCGCCATTGTGATTTTGGGCGGATTTCTTTTGTTAGACGAAGAAGAAGTTGAGGTGAAAAAAGGTGATGCTCAGGAACAAAGTAAGGGAGCTAATAAACAAAGAGGTGAAGGGGAAAATAAGTCTAATTCAAATAAAAAAGAAAAGAAAAAAAAGATCTTCACACCAGAAGAAATTGAATACCTTGAGGCCGCTTATAATTTGACAAAAGAGCTCTTCAATAAAGGAATGTATAAAGAAGCAGAATTTGAAATAAATAAAATTTTTGCTTTGGCCCCTGATGGATATAAAGAATCAAATCAATTAAAAAAACTTATTCAAGATAGTTACAAACAGTTGGCCTTGCTAGAGCAAAAAGAGCAAAGAGAAAAAGAAGAGCAAGTTCGAAGAAAGAAAGTAGAAGAGTTAGTTGTCAAGGCCAAAGAGGCCGTAAAAGAGAGAAATGTTACCTTAGCAGAATCTCTTTTTAGTAAAATTTTTGAACTTGATCCAGAGCAACCAGAAGTTGGTCTTTTAAAACTAGAACTTGATTCTTGGAAAAAAGAAAAAGAGCGAAAAGAAATAGAAGAAGCGCAGAAAAAGGCAGAAAGAAAGAGGCAGGAAAATGCTTTTCGGCCAGGAAAAGGTCATTATGAGAAAAAAGAATGGTATCAGGCCATTGTTCGCTTAGATGAATTTTTGCAGGATAAAAATCTTGATGATGATTTGATGAAAGAAGCAAGTGAGATGTATAAAGAATCAAAAGATCAACTCGATGAGACTTTGCGACCCCTTCTTGAAAAGGCCCAATCCCTTCGAGATGGTCAAGATCTTAAAGGGGCCTATGAATCTTACTTGGAAGTATTAAAAAATGATCCCAATCATGTAGAGGCCTTAAATGAAATTAATTCTATTCGAGAGTCTCTTGATGGGAGGGCCAGAAAAATTTACCGCGAAGGAATTATTTCAGAGTCTCTTAGTTTATTTGATAATGCGAAAGAAAAATTTGAACAAGTTCAGCAAATTTCTCCTCTCGATAGTTATTACTACAAGATGGCCACTGAGAAATTAAAAAAGTATTTTGATTAAGGAGTTCTCTATGATGTTAAAAGAGTATGCGGTAAAAACTCATCAAGGGCCTTACTTCCAAATTAATGAAGATACTGTTCATCTTGATTTTGCTAACGGTCTTTTTCTTTTGCTAGATGGTTTAGGTGGATCGGGAGTAGGAGATACGGCCGTTTTAAAAATAAAAACAGATATTAGCGACTTTTTTCTCTCTGTTGGGGGAGATCAAGATTCAACATTCCCTTTCTATTATAATTATCGTTATCTCCTAGAGGGAAATGCCCTCGTTAATGGAATTTACTTTGCTCATAATAATTTATGGCAACTCAACACCACTCGCTCTATTTCGCAGCGTGCGGCCTCTTCTATTGCAGCATTGAGTGAAAGTAAAAATATAGTTACAATGGTGACATCGGGAAATGTTAAAGTTTTTTTGATGAGAAGTCAGAAAATGAGTTTTTTGATGGGAAAAGATACACTTTCTTTTTTAGGAAATGATGAGGGAGGAAAAGAGTTTAGGACACTACCAACTGCAGGAATAGGGCTTTTTGAGAAACTAGAGTTTGATATTCATGAGCTTAAAATCATAGAGGGCGATCAAATTATTCTTATTTCAGATGGGTGTTACGGAAGATTAGATCAGCGAGAGCTTGAATTTAAGTTGACGGAAAAAAGATTTTCATTAAGTGAAAAAATTGATAACATCTTTTCAATGAGCAATCAGCGTGGAAATTTAGATAACCAATCCTTAATGATTTTACAGTATTAAATTTCTTCTAAACCTAATATTTAAGTGGTGAAATGATAACAACACTAATTATTGCCGATGATAGCGAAACAATTCAGAGAATTATTAGAAAGAACTTAATTGATCTTCCTTTAGAAATGAAAATCGCTTCAACAGAACAGGACCTCTTGCGCTTAGTAGAAGAGATTCCGCGCTCACTTGTCTTGATGGATTTTTGTCTATCCGATAAAATGAATGGCCATTTATTAGTAGAAAAAGTAAAAGGCGTAGCACCTAGCACGAAAATTGTGGTGATGTTTGGAACTTTTGATCCTATTGATGAGAACACTTTAAAAAAAGTCGGAGCACGAGATCATATCGTTAAGCCTTTTGATTCATCGCATTTTCGCAATTTAGTAGAATCTCTTATGGGTCAAGAGGAAGAAGAAGAACTGACAGAAGCACCTCTAAGAGAAATGAAAAAAGAAGATTTTTCCCCTCCTGAGATTAGTGCAGCAGAAGAAGAGGACTTTGACTTGTGGGAGGCCGAAGGGCCTGCTGCGACTCAACAAGAAATGGAGTCTTGGGATGTTCGCTTGCCCGATGATGAAGAACAAGAACCACTGAAACTACAAGAACAAGAACAAGAAGAACAAGAACAAGAAGAAGAGATTTCCCCAAGCTCGCATCCTTTTTCTAAAAATAATGACCTTTGGGGACCAGATGAAATTGTTTTAGAGGCACCAGAAGAAACGGAGACTGTGAAAATTCACGAAGAGATCCAGGAAGAGGCCCAGGAAGAAATTCCAGCAGAACTTCAAGGGGAAATGGAAGAGGAAGTTCAAGAAAAAGAACGGGCCCTCTTAAAAGAAGAAATGAGCTCTTTGTCAGAAAAGATTTTGCGAGAAGTAATCTGGGAAGTTGTCCCTCAGTTAGCAGAAAAAATGCTCAAAGAAGAGCTGGCCAAAATTAAAGAAAAATCGTGATGACGGCCTTTTAGCTTTTCTTCACCAGTGATCCCGTAAAAAAAGATTCTTCGCCCTTCTCTGTTTGCAAGATAATCTCTCCTTGCTTTCCAATTCCCTTATAAATTCCCTTCGCCACAAGATGATCTTTTTCTTTGAGTTCCACTGCTTCATGAAGGAAAAGAGAATGTTTATTATAGGATGCAATAATTTCAGAAGAAGAGATTTTTGTTTTGTGAAAAAACTGAGTAAATAAAAGAGGTATCTTCCAGTAAAAATCTTCACTGAATATGGGGGTATGGTGGAGAATTCCTCCATAGGAAGCATTTTCGGGGGCCGTTAAATTAACTCCAACTCCAATAGAGAGAAAAGGGGAGTCACTGTCAGCGTGTAAGACAATACCGGCACATTTTTTTTTCTCACTATTATAGAGATCATTGGGCCATTTAGGAGTTAAGGAGAGAGGTCTTTGATAATATTCTTCAAAAAAAAGAGAGAGCTTTAAGGGAATTTCAAGAGAGACGAGTTGCCCTTTTTCTTCTTCTTCTTTAGGGGCGGTAAAAGAGAAAAAAAGAGCATGAGAAGAAGAGTTCTCCCATTGGTTTCCTCGGCGTCCATAACCGGCCGTTTGCTTTTTAGTGGCCACCAAGAGCCCTTCGGAAGAGATATTTTTCGATTTTACTTTTTCTCTCAGCAATGTTTGTGTAGAGCTACATTCTTTTAAATAAATAATTTCCATAAATCTTTTTTTAATCTACCAAGAGGAGTTTTACCATGGCCAAAATAGAGCGCGCCACCATGCGAGAGTTAGTTTTTAAAACCGACGTCAATCCTTATGCCACAGGAAGTGTGGAGGTGAGCTTTGGGCAGACAAAAGTTCTCTGTACGGCCTCAGTGGAAGAATCCGTTCCGCCTTTTTTAAGAGATAAAAATGTTGGCTGGCTGACGGCCGAATATTATATGCTTCCCATGTCCACTCACACGCGTTCTCGGCGGGATAAATGCCTTTCAAGTGGGAGAACCCATGAGATTCAGCGCCTTATTGGTCGATCCCTCAGGGCCGTTGTGGATTTATCAGCGCTAGGACCGCGAACTCTTATGATTGATTGCGATGTTCTTGTGGCCGATGGAGGAACGAGGACTGCTTCTATTACGGGGGCCTTTTTGGCCATGGCCCTTGCCGTGAAAAAATTAAAAAAAGAGGGGCGAGTGAAAGAAGAGGCCAAGATTATTTTAGATTATTTGGCCGCTGTTAGCGTAGGCCTCAGGGAAGATGGAGGTATTTTGGTGGACCTCAATTACCAGGAGGATTCAAGTATTAGCACCGACATGAATATTGTCATGACGAAAGCAAAAAAGATTGTGGAAGTTCAGGCCGCTGCAGAGAAAGTTCCTTTTACGTCACAAGAACTTCAATTGGCCCTCGAAGCAGGAGAAAAGGCCCTTTCGGGAATTTTTAAAAAAATGGAGGAAATCCTTCTATGATGCAGCTTTATTTGGCCACCAGCAATCCCGGTAAATTAAAAGAATTTAAAGAACTTTTGGCAGAAGGCCAAGATGAGGACAATGTAGAGTTTCTTCTTCCTCATGATCTTCCCGATGTAGAAGAAACAGAAGAGACCCTTCAAGGTAACGCTCTTCTCAAAGCAAGCAGTTGCTATAATAGATTAAAACTACCTTCTTTTGCCGATGATTCAGGGCTTTTTGTTTCGGCCCTCCCTGGAGAGTTGGGGGTGAAAAGTGCCCGTTTTGGTGACAAGACACTGGATGATGAAGGCCGTATGAAGCTTTTATTAGAGAAGATGAAGGGCATTGAAGATCGAAGTTGTTATTTTGCCTGTGTGCTCTGTTTTTACCTCAGCAAAGAAGAGCAGTTTTTCTTTGAAGGACGCCTCAAGGGCGAAGTGGCCCATGAAATTAGGAAAGGAGGAGGTTTTGGTTATGATGGTCTTTTTATTCCTGAAGAGTATAAAAGTGAAGGAATTCACTTGAGTGAACTTAGCGATTGGAAAAAGAAAAATTCTCATCGCGCTCTTGCTTTTTCTTTTGCACGAAAGTTTTTTCAGCAAAACTATTGGAAAAGAGCAGAAACTATCCTATAAGACTCTTCACTTTGGTAACGGGGCGTAGCGCAGTTTGGTAGCGTACCTGCTTTGGGAGCAGGTGGTCGTTGGTTCGAATCCAATCGCCCCGACCAATTTCAATTCATTCTTTTCATTTCCTCCATTATTGCTAAATAAAAAAAATCTATATACCCTTCAGCTAACAAATATCGTTTGGTTAGGAGAGGGGGGTATTGTGAAAAAAGAAGTTCATCGTCGAGATTTTTTAAAAATTCCAGCAGGCATGGCCCTAGTGGGGCCTTCGCTTTTAAGTTCAGTTTATGGAATGGGCGCAAAGAATTTTTCTCCTGTTGATGCAGAAGATCTTGAAACAAAGAACGGTGCCAATCTTTTGGCCCTTGCACCTGGTTTTACATGTCGTCTTTTGACAACCTTTGGAGAAATGATGCATGACGGGTATCAAAATCCAGCTAAACCAGATGCTATGGGCGTTTTTCTCAGTGAAGATGAAAGTAAGTATTATCT
>CALDHR010000109.1 GCA_937898585.1 uncultured Oligoflexia bacterium | reverse complement strand
TGAGAAATAAAAATAGCAAAAAAAGTAAGGTTATTTCTACGGGAAAGCAAAATGTAAAAAAAGCATCAACTGAAGCATCAATTTAGGAAGGGATTTTTATGAGTATGAACACAAGCAAAAAAAATTCTCTTGGCAAAGGGCTCTCTTCTCTTTTAAAAAATAGCACTCCTCCCGCAGTAAAGGCATCACAAAAAAAAGAAAGTAAAAAAGAAATCTTTTCTAATGGAGTAGAGCTTGTTTCTTTTAAGCAGATTGTGGAAAATCCTCATCAACCACGAAAATTATTTAAAGAAGAAGATCTTCAAGAGCTTTCTTCCTCTATAAAAGAAAATGGGATCCTTCAACCTTTAGTCGTCTCTCGCGTAGAAAAAGGCTATGAGTTAATTGCAGGAGAGCGCCGTCTGCGTGCTGCTAAATTGGCCGGATTGGATAAAGTTCCTGTTATCGTTAAAGAATCTGTTACTGAGCGAGAAAAATTTGTCTGGGCCATTATTGAAAATGTTCAGCGCAGTGATCTTAACTGCGTGGAAGAGGCCCTTGCTTATTATAATCTGATGAATGAATTTAAACTCTCACAGGAAGAAGTCGCTCGGCGCGTAGGAAAAGAGCGCTCTAGTATTGCCAATTTTGTGCGTTTATTAAAGTTACCGCGAAAAGTATTACAATTTTTACAAGAAGAAAAAATCTCACTTGGTCATGGTAAAATTCTAGTGGGCCTTAAAGATCCTCTCTTGTGTGAGCATTTGGCCCTGCTTGCAGCAGAAGAAGGATTGTCTGTTAGAGAGCTTGAAGAGAGAGTTAAGCAAGAGGGCCTACAAGAAGAGAAAGGAAATAAAAAAAACTCTGTTGCAAAATCCAAAGCAGAGGAAAACCTCAATCACTTGGCCTTGCAATTAGAACAAAAACTGGGAAAAAAGATAGAGATAAAAACAGATGCTCAGTATAAGGGACGCATCACTTTACATTTTAATGGGCTAACAGAATTCAATGAACTCTATCGCCTAATGGAGTAACCTGCGTGTCAAAAGAAAATAAAATTAGCGCCGTCATTGATGAGGGCTGCAAATTTGAAGGCAATGTTTCTTTCCAAGGAATTGCTCGTATTGCCGGTATGGTTAATGGAAGTATTTTTTCTAACGATACTGTCGTGGTGGCCCAAACGGCCGTTATCAATGCCGATATTAACGCCAGTGTTATTCTTATTTCCGGGACGGTAAAAGGAAATTTGAGGGCCAGCTCTCGAGTGGAGATTCGTCGTCCTGCTCGCTTTGAAGGAACGATTACTTCTCCAGGCCTTATTGTAGAAGAAGGAGTTATCTTTCATGGTGTTACAAAAATGCAAGACAAGAGAGAAGAAGGTAGTTAACTCATCATCACAAACGTTTTTCCTTTTAAAACAATTCCACAAAAACCATTGACGTATCTAAATTCACAGTCTATCTCATAGAGAACTTTATTCTCTTTTAAAGTGGGTCATTTCATATGGATACCTTGATGAAAATAGCAGTCCAACTTGGACTCGATGGTTCTCTCTTTTACCAACTCCTGGTGGCCTTAGTCTATTTGGTTCTCGCAAAGTTTCTCTTTTTTAATAAACTTTTGGCCGTTATCCATAGTCGCTATGAAAAAACGGAAGGGGCCATGCATTTGGCCCACGAAGATGAAGAAAAGAAAAGGCATCTTGAACAAGAGTACAAAGAAAAAATGGATCTTTTTTTTGCAACTCTTCAGCAAGAAATAACAAAGAAAAAAGCAGACCATCTTCTTCAAATGCAACAAAAAATGAAAAAGAGTGAAGAAGAGGCAGCTAAAAAACATGCACAAGAAATGTTTATTTTTCATTCTACTCTTGAGGAAAAGAAAGGGCAGATGAAAAAAGAGCTCCCTGGCCTTGTTGATTCTTTTTTAAGTAAATTGGGTTAAATCATGAGAAATTTTTTCTACTATGTTTTAATATCTAGCTTCATGTGTAGCTCTTTTTTCCTTCATGCTTCTTCAAAAGAAGGCGAAGGGGCCCACCACGCTTCTATCAGTGACCTTATTCCTCCTGCTGTAAATTTTACCCTTCTCATGCTTCTTCTTATTTGGAAGGTGGGGCCGGCCCTTAAAAATCACTTTCATTCCCTTAGAGAAACATTAGAGGGGAAGCTTGGGGAATCAAAAAAACAAGCGGAAGTGGCCAAAAATGAGTTGATGCTAGCAACAAAAAAATTAAAAGAAATTAATGAGAAACAACAAGAAATACGATCTAAATTTGAAGCAGATCTTGCTTTTTATGAAAAAGAAGCTGTAAGAGAAAGTGAAGTAAAAGCTGAAAAGATGGTAAAAGACTTTGTTTTGCGATTAGATTCCGAAAAGAAAGTGCTGACGCAGAAACTAATGGAAGAAGTGATGATGGAAGTAGAAGTAAAAAGCAAGGAAGAGCTTCTCGCTAACAAAAATCATGCTGACAAAATAGCAGAAAAAATTGCAGGGAAATTAATAGCATGAAAGAATTGTTATTGGCCAAAATATATGCTCAGGCCCTCTATGATTTGGCAAAGGCACAACATCTTGACATAGAAAAAGAGTTTACCTCTTTTCAAGAGGCCATTAGCTCTTCTAATGACTTAGAAAATGTTCTCTTTTTAGATGTCTTTTCTCTTGAAGAAAAAAAAATGGTTCTAAGTGATCTTTTTTCTCATTTGAAATCACCTTCTCTCTTGGTGAATTTCATCTCTTTTCTCTTAGGAGAAGATCGACTAAAAATTTCTCTTCTTATTTATAAAGAAATGATGGTTCTTGATGATAATGAAAAAGGTCTTTTGCGTGGAACTATTTGGGGAGCAGAAAATAAAGCACCTCCCGCTATCGTAGAGCGCTATACAAAATTTTTAGATAAAAAATTAAACAGTACTGTTCACTTAGACTATCAAAGTGATTCTCGCATTTTAGGAGGACACAGAGTTCTTGTAGACGATCTTCTGTTAGATGCTACAGTGAATTCTCAAATTGAAGAGCTAAAACAGTATATTCTCGGAGAAGAGTGATGAGTTCTATTCGACCAGAAGAAATTACTTCAATTATTAAAAAAAGAATTGAAAACTATGAGACCCGCATCGATGTCCAAGAAGTAGGTACAGTCCTCACTGTTGGGGATGGGGTGGCCCGCGTCTTTGGATTAAAAAAAGTTCAAGCAGGAGAACTCGTTGAATTTCCCGGTGGAATTCAAGGAATGGCCATGAATCTTGAAAGTAATAATGTCGGAGTGGCCATCTTAGGCGATCACAGCTCTATTAAAGAAGGAACGATGGTGAAGAGGACAGGTCAAATTGTCTCTGTTCCCGTTGGTGATGCGCTTCTTGGACGTGTGGTGGATGCTATTGGCAATCCCATCGACGGACAAGGTGAGATTCGTGCTACAGAACGTCGTCCCGTAGAGGTAAAAGCTCCAGGGATTATTGCTCGAAAGTCTGTTCATGAACCTCTTCAAACAGGGATTAAGGCCATTGATACCATGACTCCTGTTGGACGTGGGCAACGAGAGCTTATCATTGGTGATAGAAAGACGGGAAAAACGGCCGTTGCCATTGATACCATCATCAATCAAAAAGGCAAAAACTGTGTTTGCATTTATGTGGCCATTGGGCAAAAGCAATCAACAGTTCGTCTCATTCAACAACGCCTCAAAGAAGCAGGCGCTTTAGAATATAGTATTATTGTGTCGGCCACAGCTTCCCAGACAGCTCCTTTGCAATTTCTTGCGCCCTATAGCGGTGCTGCTATGGGAGAATTTTATCGCGATTCTGGACGTCATGCGCTTATTGTCTATGATGACTTAACAAAGCAAGCTCAGGCCTATCGACAGCTATCCCTTCTTCTTCGCCGTCCTCCAGGACGAGAAGCTTTCCCAGGAGATGTTTTTTATCTTCACTCACGTCTTTTAGAGAGAGCAGCAAAACTTTCCGAAAAAGAAGGATCAGGCTCCATGACGGCCCTTCCCATTATTGAAACACAGGAAGGTGATGTTTCGGCCTATATTCCCACTAACGTTATCTCCATTACGGATGGTCAAATTTACCTTGAAACAGATCTTTTTAACTCGGGGATCAGGCCAGCTGTAAACGTCGGGCTTTCCGTTTCTCGTGTGGGGGGTGCCGCTCAAGAAAAGGCCATGAAAAAAGTCTCTGGTACTCTTCGTTTAGATTTAGCACAGTATAGAGAGCTTGCTGCCTTTTCACAGTTTGGATCAGACTTAGATGAAGCGACACAAAGACAGCTTTCACGAGGTGAGAGGTTAGTAGAGCTTTTAAAACAAGATCAGTATTCTCCGATGGATGTCATCGACCAGGCCGTCTCTATTTTTGGAGGTATTAAAGGTCTTTTTGATAAAGTAAGTGTCCCGAAAATGCGCCTTATGGAAAAAGAACTTCACGAAGAGTTAAAAATTCGTGAAGGAGCTCTTATGAAAAAACTGCAAGAGACAAAAGTTCTTGATGATGATTCGGCCAAACAATTAGAAGCAGGCATAAAAACATTTTTGGAATCAAAGAATAATTATCAATAGTGACAAAGTAGCGTGTGGTGTAATATATGGCCAATATAAAAGAGCTTAAAAAAAGAATTAAGAGTACAAAGCAGACGTTGAAAATAACGAAGGCCATGAAGCTTGTCTCTGCTGCGAAACTCGCCAAAGCACAAGATGCTGTTTTGGGGGCAAGGCCTTATGCTCAAGAGCTAGAGAAAACCATCAAAATCATTGGTCCTCTGGCCGAATCTTATCATCATCAATATTTAGAAGAACAAGAAAGTAAAAAAGAGCTTCTCTTGGTGATCTCTTCTGATAAGGGACTTTGCGGGGGATATAATT
>CALDHR010000108.1 GCA_937898585.1 uncultured Oligoflexia bacterium | reverse complement strand
TTGTCTGAAAGAAAGAGGTTTTAAACTATATGTCTTTTGTTAATTATTTAAAAAAAGAAATTCACTGTAAAATCGTCTATTTTGGGCCGGGGATGGGAGGAAAAACCACCAATGTTCAATATATTTATGAGAAAACCTCACCTCACTTAAAGAGCAAGATGGTCTCTCTCAATACGCAAAATGAGCGGACACTTTTCTTTGATTTTCTTCCTTTAGAGCTTGGTGTCATCCAAGGCATGAAGGTGAGGATGCATCTCTATACAGTTCCTGGCCAATCTTTTTACGAGGCATCAAGGAAACTTATTTTGCGAGGGGCCGACGGGATTATCTTTGTGGGTGACTCTCAAGTAGAGCGCCTTGAGGCCAATACAGAGAGTTTTGATTCTTTGAATTCTTCTTTAGAAGAGTTGGGCGTCAAGCTCTCCCAGCTGCCGCATCTTTTTCAGTGGAATAAGCGTGACTTGCCCAATACCACTCCTATTTCTCTTTTGGAATCCAGCTTTAATCATCATAAGGCCCCTTCTTTTGAGGGATGTGCCACCAAGGGGATAGGGGTTTTTGATAGTTTAAAGCAGATCAGCAAAATGGTTCTCTTGAATATTCGAGGGCCTTTAGAACGCCGTGCTCAGGCCTTTGAAAGCTCACAGAAGCAGCAGTAGAAGAAATGATTCATGGCCAAGAATTTTTTCCCTTGGCATAATCCACACCACTGATTTTTACTTTCACAAGGCAACAAATATGCACAATCCTTTTAAAGGCCATCGGCCTATTATGGTCCAGGAAATTATCGCTTTGGCCCTGAGTCACCCTAAGGCCATTGAAAATCGGCCCATGCTGGTGATGGATTTAACTTTTGGCGGGGGGGGGCATTCGAAGGCCCTTTTGGAGAATCTCCCGGAGGGTTCCGTTCTTATGGCCTTTGATCAAGACCCCGATGTAAAAAAACATACAGAAGTTGAATATGCGGAGGAAATCAAAGAGGGCAAAATTTATTTTACCCCAGCAAATTTTTCGTCTTTTTCTGCTTCTTTAGAGGAGTCACCTCTCAAAGAATTAGTGGCCTCCTTTGGTGGAGGGGTGGATTTAAGTCTCATGGATTTAGGGATTTCAAGTCATCAGCTAGATACGGCGGAAAGGGGGATTTCTTTTCGCAGGGAAGGTCTTCTCGATATGCGAATGAATTATGAATCACAGGGGCCTACGGCGGCGGATCTTGTGAATGATCTACCTGAAAAAGAGCTAGCGGATTTATTGTTTGAGTATGGAGAGGAGACGCTGTCGAGGCGCATTGCGGCAAATATTTGCGCTAAAAGAAAGGAAAAGCGCCTTGAGACAACCAGTGATTTAGAGGAAATTGTTTTTACTAGTTACCCTGCAAAATTTCGCCACGGTCGGACGCATCCGGCCACAAAAACTTTTCAGGCCTTAAGGATTGCCGTCAATGGAGAGTTGGAAGTTTTAACTCAAGTTCTGGATCCTCTTCTCCTTGCAATGGCGCCAAAAGGGCTTCTTATGGCCATATCCTTTCACTCTCTGGAAGATCGCATTGTGAAGCACAAATTCAAGTTTTGGAAAATCAATTCTCAGGGTACAATTTTAACTAAGAGACCTCTTACTTCAGGGAAAGAAGAGCTCCAGGAAAACCCTCGTGCAAGAAGTGCAAAGTTGAGGGTTTTTCAAAAATAAAATTTGCCTCAAAGGAGATCTAATTCATGGAAGAATTAGAGAAAGAGAGAAGTTCTTTTCTCTTAATGTTTGTCTCTTCTTTTTTAGAAAAGACACCGTGGACGTTGTTATTTTTTTTTCAGTTAATTTTGCTTCTCGCTTTGGTGGCCTTGAGGATGAAGAGAGTGGAGCAAGATTATACCCTTCATAC